>JAZDFB010000077.1:0-28413 GCA_043808305.1 Planctomycetota bacterium
CCCTACATACTACCTATTAGTGCCGGTTAGAGCCTGTGAGTTACTGGCACTTAGATCCCGAGCGTAGTCTCGGGGCATAACTGGGTAATATTAATTGACATTACCCCACTCTTATTGTAGATATCCATTATGAGGCAGATAATACTCCTCTTATTAATCGAACTGGTTATAGTATCGGGTTGCACCAGCCCGGAGACTAAACCGCTTGATGAAGCCCGCCAGCAACAGATAAAAGAATTACTGGTTCAGCTCACAAGTCAAGACCCGGATGATCGAATAAATGCTATTTTTGTCCTTGCTAAACTGGATGTCCAGAAGGCAATCCCGGACATTACCAAACTGTTAGAGGATGCTGACTCAGATGTTCGCAAGGAAGCTATTGATGCATTGCGAAAACTTGGCGCTAAGGAGTTAATCCCGGAACTTACCAGATTATTACAGCATAATAATACAGATGTTCGCCGGGAGGCTGTTGAGGCATTAGGGAAGTTTGGTGCCAATCAGGCTATCCCGGACATTACCAAATTATTAGAGAATGCTGACCCAAATGTCCGCCGAGAAGCTGCTGATGCATTGAGTCAACTTGATGCTAAAGAGGCTATCCCGGCAATTACCAAATTATTACAGAATAATAACTCATATGTTCGCTCATCGGCTGTTTATGCATTAGTGAAACTTAGCGCTAAAGAGGTAATCCCAAATATTACCAGATTATTACTAGATACTGATCCAGAAGTTCGCTGGAGAGCTGTTGAGGCATTAGGTCTACTTAGTGCTAAAGAGGCTATTTCACAAATTACTAAATTATTACAGGATAATGACTCAGGGGTTCGCCTGTCGGCTGTTAGAGCATTGGGACAACTTGATGCTAAAGAAACAATCCCAGCCATTACCAAACTATTACAGGATACAAACTCAGGGGTTAGCGGGGAGGCTGTTAGGGCATTGGGTAAACTTAGCGCTAAGGAAACCATACCGCAGATTACCAAACTATTACAAGATAGTGACAAATGGGTTCGCCGGCAGGCTGTTGATGCACTGATAGAACTAGATGCTAAAGAGTCAATACCACAAATTACCAGATTATTACAGAATAAGAACTCGGATGTTCGCTCGTCAGCGGTTTGGGTATTGGGTAACCTTGGCGCTAAAGAAACAATCCCGACCATTATAAAATTATTACAGGATAATGACCCTTGGACTCGCCGGCGAGTGGTTTGGGCATTGGGTAACCTTGGTGCTAAAGAGGCTATCCCGAACATTATCAAATTATTACAGGATAATGACCCAGGGGTTCGCGAATCAACTGTTATAGCATTGGGTCAACTTGGTGCTAAGGAAGCAATTCCGGAAATTACCAAACTATTACAGGATACTGACTCAGATATTCGCCGGGAGGCCGTTGATGCATTGGGTAAACTTGGCGCCAAAGAAACAATTCCGGACATCATTAGATTATTACAGAATGATAGAGCGGTTTGCTGGTCGGCTGTTAATGTATTAGGACAACTTGGCGCCAAAGAAGCGATACCTGAATTAATCAAGGTTTTAGATGATAAGGACAAAAACATCCGTGGCTTTACGGCAATAGCCCTAATAGAATTAGGCGCCAAAGATAAAGTGCCGGCTAAATCAATAGAGGATATAAAATCACTCTTAAAGTATGGTAGTTATGATTATCCGACTCGCGCCCGTGCGGCGCTAAAAGAGCTGGGCGTAGAAGTCGACGATAAGTCTAAATAGTCCGTCCTTCGTGGCTACAAATAAGGAACCCAGGAGACCAGGAATTGTACTCTTGGCTTCCTGGTCTCCTTATTAAATTATCCGTGCCAATCCGCGGCTACGCCTCGGACACCTGGACCTCTATAAACAATCCTTCCGGCTCGTTGCCGAAGTCCACGTGGCTGGGCCCGCCCGGACTAAATTCCGCAAACCGCGTCTTGTCCACGTAAAGGTTTACCAGCTCGTTGACCCGCTCGGTCTCCGCGGCCATAGTCGTGCCGTCCTTGTCGTGTTTGAGAATCAGCACGCCGCTCTGGACCAGCAGTTGCTCCAGCGCGCTGCGGAAGGTGCGGGTATGCCGTCCCTTGATGATGTTTATCGGGGCGCCGCCTATCCTATCCGCCGGCCCGATATTCCCGACTATGTAGGGGTCGGCCGTCAGCCACAGGGGCACCACCACCGCCGGGCCGGTGTAGGTAAGGTGGTCGCCGGTCATAGCCATGGTCCAGACCGATGCTTTGGCGTAATGCTCGGCTGACGCCTGGACGTGGTCCTTGAAATACTTGGCCTCGACGCCGTCCACGGTGCCGTAGGCGCGCTCGATGTGCTCATCCCATTTGTGGTAGGCGGCCTCAAGGTGATGGGTATGCCGTGCCAGGATGTTCTTGGCCGTTTGCTCGTGCCGGCTGACGAAGTCCGGGTTGAGCATCTTGCCCCAGGTCTTGCTCGACGCCTCGGCGATGCGCTGGACATAGCGCGGCTGGTCCGGTATCACCTGCCTGATTTTCTTGGCTGTGCGATGTGCATTCAACAGCTGGCTCTCCACCCATTGCTCCTTGGCGTGCTCCTTGACCGGAAGCCTGTCCGCTATCCAGATTTTCAGGTAACTTACTATCTTACCCATATCAATACCCTCCTCGCTACAAATAAGGAACCCCAGGAAACCATGAAAAATTATTAGGGACACTTCGAGCATAGCGAGTTAGTGTCCCTTATCCCGCTTATTCCAGCGGGACTCTTGGCTTCTTGGCCTCCTTATTAAATTATCAGTGTCTATCCGTGTCTAAGTAACCCCTGAGCTGAGGTATGATTATAGGTATGCTACCAGAATCCACTTCTGCCTATGAGTGTGAGCCGCCCGGCTATACCCGTGCCTTTATGCCGTATAGGTTGTGCCTTCATACCTGTATACCTTTATCTGCATCAGGATTAGGAATGGCCTGCTAACCCTGATAGAGTGTGATAAACCGGTATATATAGTGTCCTTTATACCGCCATAGCTGTTAGGCTATCTCTCCTCTCCTACATATAATATAGGACATAGAATGGCATTAGTCAAGTGCATATCTGAGATTTATCCATAATATATTATACCTGCTATCCCCCTATGGATTATATGCCTGGTATGTATCCCGGCGACACCGGAGCTGCAGTCCCGTGTCATACTGATAATATCCGAGTGACGCATAATATCCAGACCCGTGATGCAGGTACGGTATGACTGCGACAGACTACCGGTATGCCCCTATCGCTCCGGAGCCAGTCCGGTGATACAATGCTATTATCAGGGTGATACTGCTATATAAGGGGAATGACACGGCATATCCAGTCCCCGGATGCCTTAATACTACCCGTTTGACACTCAGCTACATATGGCTGGATGCAGGGGGGGTGGGGGGGAGTCCCCCCACTACCCCCCTTGCGTGGCGCGGATACTATTTCTGTGTCACGGGGATACATACCATGCTCTTAACCCTATACCCCCCTGCTGGTATAATAGCTATAGGGAGTATCCTATGGATAAGCCCTTGGCAGGTCATGGATATGGGATTAAGATATTATCCGGCTATGGGATGCATTTACCGGAGCTATGCTCTGATGGCTATTGGTAATACCCTATTGATTGGGAGAGCATACCCTATTAGGCCGGAGATATATAGGAGGTAATCCCGGCTACAGCCCTGCTAAGGCGCTCCGTATACCCGGCTAATCATACCCTGCATACCTTAGAGCCCTACCCGTTATAGGGATAAGATAGTAAGATATAGGAGATGACCTAACCGGATATCAGGGGTTAAAGTATGAGATATGACGAAGCAGGATTACTTCTATGCACCACTGCTTATATGACTGTGCTACCAAACCATTATTTGACCGGTTATTTTTTAGCCGGAGCCTGGCTTTTCTTTATCACTTTGATGGCTTCTCTTAAATCGTTTTCGGCGGGCAATCCTTTATAGGTTTTAATGAGCGTTTCCAATTCCTTTACGGCGGTGTCGGGGTCGGCGTCATACTCGTCGACATCTATATATTTCGCCAGGATAGCGCTCTTGGCGTCAATGGCCTGCTGGTTCAGGGCTTCCAAATCATTATGGGCCTGTTTTATGGTCTCATAGCCGACATAACCTTTGTTGATGATGTCACGGAGCGCCTTGATCTGCTCGGCGGTTTTCTTTTCGCCGCCGAACTTCTCGGCTTTGGCGTAGTTTTTGGATAAGGCGCTTTCTATCTCGACGATGTCCTTGTCGGCGCTGTCAATGGCCGCGGTTATTTTATTGGTGCCCATTGACGTTACTTTTTCAATCAGGTTGCCGTAATAATCAAGGATAACGCACTGGGCTGAACTGTTGAGCTTGTTCTTATTGAATATTTCGGATATTTTCGGTTCGATAATCTTGCCGTTCTTGTCTATCTGGACACATATCTGTGTGAACAACGCCCGTTCCCGCGAATATCTCATAAGCGTTTCATCGGGGTTTTTGGGGAAAGAATCCCTGCTGGAGAAATAGAAATATACCAGAACCAGGCGTTTTTTGGAGCAGGCCTCCTGGATTATATCTTCCAGTGAGCCAGTATACCAAACCGCCGAACCGGCCGTCCCCGGCGATATCATAACATAGCGGAGATTCTCGCTGGCATTCTTGCCCTTGCCCTCTTTTGCGCCGGCTATTCCGCCCAGGGCCAGCTGGTCTTTTGACTCTTGGTTCGGGGTTATGGCGAAATCCTTTTCAGTTTCCTTATCCTTACCCTGAATCGCGTCTGTGAGGAGCACTTTTGGCGTGCTTGGGGCGTCCTTGGAAAGACCCCTCTTCTTCGATTTTGAATCATCTCCCGACCCATCAGCCAACTTTTTGGCGGCTTCATCGGATTCTTCCTCTTTGTTCGGTTCATTATTCACGTCAGCCGGGGCTTTTCCCTCTGATTTTTTTAATACCGATAAAAGCCCGTTCTCAGGAGGCGCACTTGATTCCGCCGATTTTGATGCTACTGCCTTTTCCCCAACCGGTACTGACAGCATTCCACGAGGGGTATAGTAATGTAAGGAGCTTACAACAACCAGGACCGCGGCGGCGGCTGCGACCAGCGACGAAATAGCCCAGCGGTATCGCCAGAATAGCCCTGACGGCCGGGGTTCTTCCTGGCGGCCGGTGTTTTGTTCCAGGGTTTTCAGCAAACCTTCCGGCGCCGGATGGCGGGGTAAGGAGCCAATCAAGCTCTTGACTTTTTCCAGTTCGGATAACTCCTTGCGGCAGGCCGGGCAGTCTGTCAGGTGGCTCTTGACCTGTTGAGCCTCGTCCAGGGAAAGTTCGTCATCCAGGTAAGTATTCAGCAAATCTTTGACTAAATCGCATTTCATATATTTTATCTCCTTCTATAATATTAGATACTTTGGCGCCCGTAATTTGTTAGGGAAAATGGGAATTATTCGATTATTTTTTTCAGTGCCATCCGCAATTCGTTGCGCGCGTTGGCAAGGTTCGTCCTTAGTAGCATTAATCCCGGCGGAATAGCCGGGATAAGGTGCCACTAAGTCGCTACTTTTGCACTAATCCCGCTGAAATAGTTTATGTCCCACTAATCCGCGTTTATCTGCGTTCTATTAAAATTCAGCTTCGGGCACCCTGCCTTTATCTATGTCTATACCCATACTAAAGGTTTTGTCGGGATTGCCCGGAGGCGATGTCCGCGTCCATCCGCAGTTATCGGCCGGGTCGGCATAGGAGTTGCCCTGCTCGTGCAGGATATAATTGTCCTTGCCGCCGACGTCTATGAATATCCCGACATTGAATGCGTCATAGCGCCAGCCTAAGGGGTTGCTTTCTCTCTGCTGGCACCAGCCGAATGTCTCTTTGGCATATACCTCGTATGTGTCGTTGCCGCCGATGTTGACGAATACGGATACGGAATTGGTAATAGAGGAACCCAGGACCGTGCCGCCGGGGCCTTTGACGCCGGTTTCCTTGAGCGACTGCCCGCCTTTTTCATCCTTCCATTCCCAGGCCGAGAAAATGTCGTCGCCGCCCTTGTCTATCAGCCAGTTGACCGAGACGTCGTGCGCGCCGGCCATTGATATATGGTGCCATACGTGGTATTTGTCGTTGCCGGCCTCGTCCAGAAGCAGGGTCATACCCATATGCGCCGTGCCGGACTGGACGAAGAACGAGCCTTCGTATGAGTCGTTGCCGGCCTTGTCGTGGAGTATGCCGGTGCCATACCAGTAGCCGGTGGCCTGCGCGAAGACGCCGCACTGGTAGGAGTCATCTCCGGACAGGTCCTGCAATATGCCCATACCACCGCCCATGGCGTGACCGCCGTAGATGTCGCCCCGCTGTCCCCAGCCGGCGCCCTGGCAGAAGCTGTAGTTCCGCATATTGTCGTGCCCGCCGGTAGCCGCGTGAACCAGGTCATACGGTTCGGCTACGTATTTGTCGTTGCCGCCGGTATCCAGAAGCAGGCCGAATCCGCCCACGAACCCGAACCCCTGGCTGGTGTAATAGGCGTAATAGGAGTCGTTGCCGCCGATTTTGATGAGGTTGGCAATGCCGAACGAAGCCGCGCCCTGGGCCGAGGTATGCGCCTTGAAGGTGTCGTCGCCGCCCCGGGCGCACAGGATGCCCACGCCGAAATAGCACATTCCCTGGGCGTTGTTGACGGCGGTAAAAGCGTCGTTGCCGCCGTTATCAACCAGGAACCCGTAGCCGAGTATGCCGGCGCCCTGGGCGCAGACGGCGCCTTTATCGGCGATGTAAGTATCGTTGCCGGAGTTATCTATGACTATTGAGACCGGGTGGGTAAGCGAATAGGAAGCGGCAACCGCGCCTTTATAGGTGTCGTTGCCAGCCAGGTCTATTATCAGAAGGTAATCCTCGCCCTGATAGGTGTTGTCCTCGGGCTTGGCGTTGAATGCGACCTTGCCCAGCGGCGTAGCGAACTCGAATGATACATTGGACAGGTCGAGTTTGACCTTGTTAGTCTCGGTCAGCACCCTTGAGCAATCGGCTATTGACTTTTCCATATCCATGATTGATTTGATGCACAAAGCCGCGCCGGTAAAAAGGTCGTCATAATCCAGCGCCTGGCCCAGGTCCCAGTTGACGATAGTGCCGTCTTCCGGTTCAGCCGACGGGTTTTCATCGCCTACGGTGAAGTTGCTCGCGGCGCAATTGAATGCGCCGGCCAGCCGTTCCCTGGGATAATTCCTGAGCGCCCGGTCGCGGTATGATTTGGCCTCTTTAATATTAAGAAGCATCCGGGCTACCTGGGCCTGTAATTCAACAGGCACGTCCTTGAACACGGATTCCAATGCCGCCCTATCCCGCTCCAGCGGGATGGCGTCCTGCGGACACAGCCTATCCGCATTATTCATTTCGGACTGGCACTCTTTAACCAACAACTTCATGGCCTCCAGAACCGGATTGTCTTTATCGGGCTTTAACTCGCGCATAAACTCCGGGCGGAACGCCACCCGATGCCCGGTCCGGGCCTGGGCTTGGCCGAACAGGTCGAACAATGCCGTGTCTTTAGCGGCGCTCTCTTCCTGGTATCTCAGGATACTGCAGGCGAACTTGGGAAAATCGTAGGGGCTTTTCCAGTAGCGCAGGAAATGCGGCATGACCATCTTGTTCTGGTTATATAATGACTCCAGTATCTGCGGGTCGATGCAGGCGGTCTGGCGGGTCAGGCCGCGGCTCTTGAGCATATAAGCAATCAGGTCGGTGTCATCATTGACGTCGGTGAGCGGGATGGCCGCCGGTTTGGGCCGTACCTTCTTCAGGGGCTCATCCTTGGCCGGCTCGGCGCAGGTAATAAGCGCGGTTGCTAAAATAAAGGAACCGATGAACAATATCTTTTTCATAATTAAAACTCTCTTAGTGGCAGTTAGCAATTACCCGGTGTCAATCGGGTAAGGGCGTTACCTGCCACTTAGATCCCGACTATTCCGTCGGGACATTCCCTTTAACACGAATTTCACGAATAAAAACGAACCTCACTAATAGATTCGTTAAGTTTATCCTCCTTCGGCTTTACCTCAGGGCAAGTTCGTTTACCGAAGGGCTCACTATAAGTTTGAGCTGATTAAACTGATAAATTAAATCTGCTATATCCGCTAAAATCAGCGGTTAGTTTTCTCTGTGCCTCTGCGACTGACATTCGTGTTCATTAGTGGTTATAAATTGGAGCGGACTATTTCCCGGCGCCGATAAGGCCGACTATCTTGCTGATGTCCTCGTCCATGTATTCAAAGCCGATGCCGGCGAAGAACCCGCCCCGGTTGAGAATGTCGTCCCGACCGATATCAAGGTGGAAATAGCTGAATAATTTAAGGCGGACCATGGCGCGAACGATGGGGTCTTCTACGTGTTCGTTGAAATCTTCGGTGTCATAACCCTTGCGGCCTTCAATTGTCAGAAGCAAAATATCCTTGTTCTGCTTTATCGGCGCGTAGTCCACCCCGCCGCCGAAACGACCTTCCATCAGCCCGGCCCTGAGAGTCAACCGGGTATCGAAAAGCTTCTGGGCAACGATGAACTCGGGCACGACCTTGCCGTCGGGGCTTTTGTTGTCCGAGGTGATGTGGCTATCATCGGCCGGGCTGATTATCGAGGCGCCCAGCCAGAAGTAGCGAGTTTCGCGGGGAACTACCTTGAGGTGGAACCGCGTGTTGGTATATTCTTCGCCGAAGTTTTCGTCCAGCCCGACGAATATCTTGGTCTGCTTGATGCTTTCGACGATGCTCCGGGTGGAGTCAACCGCGTCTTTGGCGCTGTCGTAAAGCCCGGCATCATTGAGAATCTTGCTCAAACTGCCGGTGCCCTTATCTATCTTGGCGGTGATGGACTCCAGATTAGCCGCTATCTTATCCACCTTATCGGCAATTGATTTGGCGTCTTTAATCAGTTCCTCCAGCTCCTTGAAGCTGGCGCCCAGGGCGTGGGTGGAATCAACCGCTTCCTTGGCGCTGTCATACAGGCCGGGGTCGTTGACCAGTTTGCCCAGCGTCCCGTCGCCTTTATCTATCTTACCGGTAATGGAGTCTACGTTGGTTGTGGCTTTGTTGATGCTCTGGGCCGTCCTGTTGAGTTCGGTGATGGTGTCTTCGACTTTCTTGAACCCCTCGTCAAGGCGCTTGGCCAGACCGCCCGAGACATTGGCCTTGATGAAATCGCCGTCGCCAATCAGGGGCAAATCGCCCGAACCGGGCAGTATGTTTATCTCGGTGCTGCCGAAGGCGATGGGCTCGAGTATGTCGGCCGCGGCATCCTTGTGTATATTTTCGTAAAACGGGTAAGACACGCCCAAGGATACGCAAACCGCATTGTTCTTGTCCAGGCTCATCGACTCCACCATCCCGGCGGCCAGGCCGTTGACCTTGACCACCGTGCCTTTGGCGATGCCGTAACCCTTATCCAGGACAATCGAAATCGTTATCCGATTGCTGAAAAGCTTGGTCTCCTTGATATTAAGGACCAGAAACAAAGCAATCAGGATAATAGCCGTGAATATGAATATCCCGGCCAGTTTTTCTATTTTGTTGGTCTGATATTGCATTTTACATGAACTTCTTCATAAGTTTTTCGCGCACCGCTTGGCAACGGCCCTCTTCAACAACGCCGCCCGCCTCGATGAGCATAATACAGTCAATCAATGGCTCTTCCACGAACGATGTCAACAGGTTGACCGTTTTGGTCGCGGACAGGCACGCGAGTTTGGTTGCCTGTTTAATCTCCTTCAGATATTGAACCGCCTTTTCGCCCCGGAACGCGCTGACCGAGTCGAAGAACTCGTCCAGCAACAGGAACCGCGGTTCGATAATCAGCGCCCTGGCCAGGCTGGCCATCAGCTTGATTTCGGCCGGCAGTCCGGCCGGGCGTTCGTTATCATACACGATGATATTAAGGAGTTCAAGATATTTATCAACCTGTTTGTCTATTTCTTTTGATGAAAGATTGGTATGGTAACGGAGCGGCAGAGCCACGTTGTCGCGGATAGTAAGGTTGCTGACAAGAACTCCGTCCTGGAATACGAATCCGGTCCGGCGGCGGAACTCCTGCAGCTCGCCATACGAGAACTCGTTAATCGGCTTGCCGTTGATGCGGATAATACCGCTATCCGGCTTGGTCAGGCCGACGCAGAGCTTGAGCATAAAAGACTTGCCGGAAATATCAGAGCCGCCCAGCGACGCGAACTCGCCGGGCAGCAAGCCGAACGAGACGTTATTGAGCAACACCGCGCCGTCGCGCCGATAGGTGACCCTTTCCAGTTCAAGATAATACGGGGCGTCTGTCATATCAAATGCTGAACTCCGGGAATATATACAACGAAATAAATACGCTGAAAACGAAGCATAGAATAATCGAATTGACCACGCCGCGGGTAGTGGCCTGGGGCACCTCGGTGAACGATTTCCGGACAGACAATCCCTGGCTGCAGTTAACCACGGCAATAGCCCAGCCGAAGACCAGCGACTTGGCCAGCGATATCATAACATCGTCGAAGTTGACCGCGGACATAAGCTTTGCGAAGATAAAGCTGTGCGAACCCGACGCCACGAACTTGGCGATGATGAACCCGCCGCCCAGGGCGATGGCGTTGAAAATAATAGTCAGCCCGACCGTGGAAATAATCGTGCCCAGGATGCGGGGCGTAATCAGGAAGTAGTCTATGTTGATGCCCAAGCTTTCCAGCAGGTCAATCTCGCGGTTGAGCTTCATGTTCCCAAGCTCAGTGGCCATGGCCGTGCCGGAGCGCCCGATGATTATCAGCGCGGTAATAATGGGGATTAATTCGCGTATCAGGGTGATTACGGCCAGGCGTTCGACGTATTTGCCCGCCCCGAAGGTGGGCAGGATGACCGAGAGCTCGACGATTACCGCCGCGCCGACCACGATGCCGGCCAGGATGATGATAGTCAGCGCCTGAATACCAGTGAAGAAAATCTGGAGAGCAACTTTATAAGTCGGAAACGGTTTATTGCGCTGATTCTCGGCAAAAATAGTCTTGGCAATGATATAGGTTTTAGCCAGGATGTCATAGAAATATCCGAAAGGCGATAAGGTCAGGTACCCTATCCGCTTGAATATGTTGCCCATAGCTGAATTTCTTTCGCGCTCAAACCACCCCGGTGCAACTGCTTTTACTTAGGGCAGGTATTTCCTCAGTGAATCGGGTATCTGGTACTGGCTGCCGTCCTGCAGAAGATATGCCGATGAATATTTATAAGTGAACTGCCCTGTACTCGGCACGTTGACGGTTACCACGCCAAGCACCTTGCTTTTAGACGGTTTTTTAAGCGGCTTAAGATTGGCCAACGACTTTTGGATGTTGGCAACATCTTTGGAGTTCTTGATAGTCTTCGCCTTGCCCTTATTGGGCCTAATCTCAATGGTAACCGAAGCGGCCGGAGCCGAAACCGCAGGCGTTGCACCGCCGATGAAACTGGATAAGGCGGTGTTGGATTTGATTGTGCCGGTCCAACCGTTCTTCCAATCCTTGGGATACTTCCTGCCCTTTTCAACCAGATGGCTGTAAAAAGCGGTTATCGCATAGCAACCGGCGGGCAGGGACGCCGTTTTCATCTTCTTATCCGTCGCAACGGTTCTCTGTTCACCCGCAACTTGCTTCAGTTTGGCAAATTCATCCTTGGTGCAAAGCACCACAGTGGTGTAAATCTTGGCGCCCGGGACCAATTTGATGAACCCGTATCGGTCCGATTCCGACCGCTTGCTCTTGAACACAGTTTTGCTGCCGTTACCCTGAATCTCGATGTCTATCTGAGGTTTTTCCGTATTATCGGGCGATGACCTGAGCACAACCGGATTCTGCAGGTCGGTGTTTTCGACGACTACTTCCAGATATATCGGATCGGCTACATTAATAACTTCCGGCACATTTCTGAGGTAACAGCGCAGTCCGTTGACAGCTTCACCCCAGGTGTTTTCGCGTATGAACGAAGAAAGCGGCTTGGTAACCAGCTTGCTCTTGGTGCTCGGTTCGTCGTAGGCCGCGGTAATGGACAGCTTCATGCCGGATTTCAGCGACGGGATGAAAGTGCCGGCCGTATCCAGCCGCCGGGTCAGGGTGTAGGTCTCATCAGGCTTGAGCGTAATCACTTTTGTCGCGCCTGCTGAGCCGACGATGCGGGTCCATTGGATCGGCTGGTTGTTTTGGTCAGTAATGGTAAAATTAATCTGGTCATTATCGGATATGGTCACCGGCTCGGAATTGATGTTCTTAATATTAAAACTTAAGATGAACGGCCCGTCCACCTCGATGCCGCTCGGCCCGCTAAGCATGGGGACCAAACCGTTGGATTGGGCGCCCCAGCCCTGTTTAGCCAGCTCGGCCGCCTTGCGGGACCTCTCGCTGCAGCCGCAAATGAGCATAATAATTACCGGGGTTAAAAGCATTGCCAGCCATAATACCTTTTTCATATCTGATACTCCTTTTGTGCAGATTAATAATGCAAATATCACGTTTGATATATTTTATTGGGGAATTGTCAAGGTTTAATAGAATTCACAAACGCCCTATTCACATTTTATGAACAGGGCATTCCAGTTAATCATAACCGGTTTGCTCTTGATTAATCCCATGTCCGCGTCGGTCACTTCGCCCCTGGTTTCATTAATAACCAGATTAGAGGTATCTATGACGGCAGATGCATCCGCCGATAACGCGCTGAGCTGATGCTCCGGCCCCTTGACGCCTTTCCAGACGCCGGAAACGTTTTCCGTCCCGCCGCCCAGATAGATTTTGTATGATGCCTTTACCGGCCTGGCAATCATAGAATCAAAACAATCCCACTCATTACCGCCCCAGATGTTCTGCTCCAGTAAAGCGCCTTTGGCGTCGTATTTAAGAAGAAAACCGTCATTCCCGTTCCGGCTAAAGCTGTCAGTCCGGCCGGCCATGTAGATTGTTCCGTCCGGCGCGGCAACCGCTGCCTTGGCCCAGTCAGTTCCCGAACCGCCCCAGCACCTCTGCCACCGAAGCTCGCCTTCGGCGTCGTATTTCAGCAGATATGTGTCGTATGATTCGTTCAGGATCGAACCGGCTACGTATATTGAGTAATCTTTTGACGGCGGACGTAAATTATTTGCGCTTATGAATTCTTCCAGCATTATAACCATCTTCTCGCATTTAGCGTTAGCATCAGTTATTTTAGAGGCTGCTTCTTCCATATTTTTAACGGGCTCCTCCCCGCCAGGCGCGTTTTGCAGCATCCCCAGAATAATGTTCAAGCCCTCGACACTGTCGCTGATTACCATTTGCATGAGATTCCGTATTCCGCTTGATTTCTCCCCGACTGTTTTAACTTTATTCAACAGCTCATACGCATTAATTTGTTTCACTTTGGCTTTCTGCAGCAAATCAACAGCTGTTGCCTTATTATCATCTGACTGCTGCAGTTTATCAAGGGCGTTTAAAATCTGAGACCCGGCGTCGTTCCATGAGAAGATAACCTCTTTCATACTAATGACAAAATCCTTGGCCGGTTCGTTATTCTTCATTGCCGGCTCATTATTCACGTTTGATATTGTAACAGAGGCGCACTCGTGCCAGGTTTCGTTGCCCCAGAGTTTCTGGAACAATATGTTGCCGCCGCTGTCCAGTTTAAGCAGGAAAGATTTTGAGGTTTTGTTATTTTCGCCGGCGCTGATGCCGGCGGCTATCAGGCAGTTGTCGGGCGTAACCGCTATGGCCGAAACCGAGTCCCAGTCTTCGAACCCCCACGTCTTTTGCCAGAGCACCTGGCCATCGGCATTGAGCCGGACGATGAATGCGTCGTCGTTGCCCGCACCGAAACTCTTGGTCCGGCCGGCCGCGTAAATATTATCCTGTTTATCGATAGCGATGGCGTTGAATTGGTCCGCCGACTCGCCGCCGATGGTTTTCTGCCATACCAGCGCGCCATCAGACGAATACTTAAGGATAAACCCGTCGCCCGAGCCCTCCCCGAAACTGTTGGTATAGCCAACCGTATAGGCGTTATTGCGGCTGTCGACCGCAATCCCCAGCGCCCACTCCCAGTCCTTACCGCCCCAGAGCTTCTGCCATAACAGCTTGCCGCTGGGGTCGTATTTCAGTATCATCGCATTATAGCGGTTGTATTCCAGATATTCAGCCCGGCCGCAGGAATAAATGCTCCCATCCGCCCCGGCAGCCATGCCGTCCACCCATTCCCATAAATCACTGCCGTAAATGCTTAAAACCTCATTGTTGTGCTCCCTGTATTCTTTAACGGCGTAAGCCACGCCAAACGAACAGGATGAAACGACAACACAGATAACCAGCAAAACAAGAGTTACCGTAAAGATACCCGGAAGAGACGGCCTGGGCATAATAAACCTCATCTATCTAAAACATCACCAGACCGGAATGGGCAGGAGATGGTCCATTATTATCATATATATATCAAAATGATTATTGGCCGTAAAGCGGTTGATTACCGGAACGCTATTATTGTCTATCATAAATCCGATACCTGTAACGATGGACTTGCGCACCTCGACTGAAGTTAATTCGTCATTATAGGCATCCACAAATGCCTGCGCTGTTTCACGGGTCCCTATGATTCCCAGCGTATGAAAAGCATAAATCTTGAGGCTCTCCGGCGATTCCTTGGCGCATTGCTTCAGGATCCGCGGCAGGACTAAATCATCCCTTTTGCCTAACATTGTCAGCGCCACGGCCAGATTGGTGTATGAAGCCATATTAATATTCTTTTCATCAACATCTTCCCATTTTTTCTTTAAAGGTTCCACGGCGCTTTCATCGCCAATCATTCCCAGCGCCAGTATCACATAAGGACTGTAAGACGGGTCGTCATTCTTCTTGAATGTTGCCAGCAATATCGGCACGGCTTCTTTATCCTTCATCAGACCCAGCGCTATAGCCGCGGCTGATTTGGTCAGGATATTTTCCTTGCGGCTCTCGAGCATATCGTGGAACTTGGATTTAATCTTCTCGTTGCCCAAAATGCCCAAGGCAATCATCATCAACCCTTTATCTTCCTCTCCGGACTTCAGGAACGCCTTTAAAATAACATCATAGCTGTCATTAATCTTCATCTGAGCTATGGATATCGCGGCCAAGCCGCGCACCAAACCGCTGGAATCCTTAAGCAGATTTAAGAGTGTCTCGGTGCCATCTTCGGACTTGACCAAACCCAAGGCGATTGCCACGGCCACCCGCGTGTCGCGTTCCTTGTCCGTCGATGCCTTAATCAGCTCTGTAACAATGGTTTTGCAATATCCGTCAGATACTTTTTTTGCCTGTGCGTTTTCTTCATCATTTGATAAACTTTTATTGGCTTTGTCCGCTGTCTTAATGGACATGGCGATTCTGGCTAAAGCAAGCGCGGCATGAGCTTTGATTCGAACGTCTTTCCTGGGTTCATCGGCTTTGGGATTAAGCAATTTCGCCAAAATAGGTATGGACGACGGATCGCCTATTATGCCCAGCGACAGGGCCACGCAGCAGACGATTTCCGGGTCCTCCTTCTGGCTGATAAGCTCCTGAAGCAGCTTCAAAACGGCCGGGTTGTTGACAAAACCTAAAGAAGCCGCTATGTAGGAACGCGAAAGCACCGATTCCTTTTTGTTTACTAATGTTTCTTTGGTAATATCCACACAGGCAGCATTGCCGGTCAATCCCAGAGCGAAAGCAATATTGTTCTTGACGAAAAAACGCTTCTCCGCGGCATAGGCGCTTTTCAGAGCCTCCCGGGCGAATATATCTTGAGACCTGCCCAGCGATACAGCCGCGCGGAAAGCTACGTATTGGTCCTTATCCTGAACGCCTTGGGCTAAAATTCCTATGAGTTTGTCGTATACTTCGTATCTCTTTACCGAGCGAGTCGCTCCTTCGGTTATTTTGACCCATTCTATGGCCTGGTGCAGGCTAAGAAACTGCTCGCGGTTACGCGTCCACCAGGCTTCCCAGGGATTAACCACGCCGGTCAGATTTGAAAGCGACTGGATGAGCGGCTGAATACCGACTCCCAATGGAGGCCGCGTGGACGGCGCCGGTTGCGGGGCGGGCGAGTCCGGGCCGCTGCTCTCTTCAGGTGGGCGGCGGCTGCGCGGGCAACAGCCGTCCGTGGTGTTATATTGCTCTGTAGCCCAGAATATCACGAAAATAGCTGTTAACATCCCGCCAAAAATTCTAAACTTGGCCATATATTGACTCCTTTTATTTAATTTTATAATAGTTTAGCCGTTATAAGCGCAAAAGTCAACTATTTTCACCTGTTTATCCGCAAATATTGGTTGACTATGCCAGATAAAAAAGTAACTGTTTATTATGCTTCGATTTGTATTGCACCGGCACACCAGACGCGGGGTCGGCCATTTAGACCTGATGTTAGAAGGCCCGAGAAAACTCCGGACATGGAAAATATCTTCGCCTTATTCTTATAAGAATAAGGCGATACTGGCAAAAGTTATGCCTGACCACCGCAGAATATACCTGACCTATCAAGGGAAAGTTTCCCGGGGCCGGGGCAACGTCAGAATAGTTGATGCAGGCTCTTACCGTATCCTGGGAAAAGGCAGGTCATATCTGGTAACTGAATTCAGGGGCAAGAAATTTAAAGGTCAGTATCTGTTTGCGGAACTTCCCAAAATTAACAAGAAAACCTGGCTGATAATTAAATTAACGGCCTAAACATCGTCCTCTTCTTCTTCATCTTCGTCAGCCGCATCGCCTTCATCCTCTTCCTCGATGAATTTCTCGTAATCTTCATTGCCCATAAGTGTTTCCAGTTCGGAAGGATCTTCGAGTTTCAGGCGGATCAGCCAGCCGTCCTCAAAACAATCTTCGATAACCAGGGCCGGCGTTTTAATCAGGTCGCTATTGACCGCAATTACCTTGCCGCTGGCCGGAGTGTAAAGCGACACAAAGGTATTGTCCACCTCAATCTCGCCCATTATTGAATCCTGGTCAAGGTTCTGCCCTTTCCTGGGCAAAGTTACTTTATTGATTTCTTCCCAGCCGCTTATCAGATAATCCGAGACGCCTATGGTGGCTTCGTCATTTTCATCCAGCCTAAGCCATAAATGGTCGCCGGAAAATGTTACGTCTTTAGGTCTTCTTTTCATAATATTTGGGTATGAGTAAATGAGGTATAAAAGTATTTGTCAAGAAAATATATCAAATTTATGAGAAGATTCCGGGCTTGTTTTTAGCGCCGCGGTCGGAGCCCGGCTAAAGCGGAACTGCCGGAACATAAACCTCAGAATTCGGCGGCAGGCTGGCCCGAATGACAGCAACTTCATTCGAATCAAAACGCCTGACGGCGCTCATCCTGGACAGAAAATCGTCCGCCGGGCTGATAGGAAAATCGATTAATCCGGTCTTATAATGCATGGGTATGATAATTCCGGGGCAGAGTTTAGCCGCGGTCTCAACGGCTTCAATCGCATTAATAGTGAAATATCCGCCCACCGGAATCAAAACGACATCCACGCGCCCTATTTCTTTAATCTGGCCGGCTGTCGGCACGTGCCCCAAATCACCCAGATGCGCAATGCGCATGCCGTCCATATCAAAGACAAACACAATGTTAGCGCCGCGCTGGCGGCCCTGGCTGGCGTCATGGAACGTGGGAACGCCTTTAATCTTAATGCCTGAAATATTATAATCACCCGGCTGGTCAAAGACCCGCGGCCTCCCCGGCAGGTTTCGGTTGCAATGGTCCGGATGGTTATGGCTGTAAGTAACGATATCCGCCTTGATGTCTATCTTGGGATATTTAATAGCGCCGTTGTAAGCGGAGGAATCAAACGGATCGGTTATGATAATTGGCCCGCTATCCAAACTAAACGCGAATGCCGAGTGGCCCAGCCATTTTATTTTCATTAGGTTGGCAAACACCTTAAGGTATAAGTGCGACTAATTCGCTTACGCTCAAAGTCGCACTAATAAACTTTACGATAATCAGCAACCCCGATGTCGCTACGCTCATCGGGATAACTGCCCTTAATTCGCTACGCTCAAACGGGCAGGTAACCGGCTATTTCTCCGCTTCTTTCAGCCCAAGGCGGGCGGCCGAGCGGACGGACGGGCTCCGGTCGTTAAGCGCTTCCTTAAGAACATCCTGAGCCTCCATACTCTTAAAGTGCCCCAGCGCCCAGGCGCAGGCGCCGCGCACCTCGTCCGAGACGCCGCCGAAAAATCCCAGAAAACGTTTCTGCTTGAGCATGTCAATAAGCACCGGAACCGCTTTTTCATCCTTAAGCTTGCCCAGGGCCATACAGCATTCCTTGAGGATTTCCGCATTTGTCTCGGTTCCGAACATGCCGATCAGCGCGGCCGATATCTCGGTGTATCCCGAAGAAGCCGCCGTGTCCATCGCCTCGATAACCACTTTCTTGTCCTTATCCGATAAAAGCGGAATAAGCATCTTGAGCGCCACGCCCTTTTCCAGTTTCTTTATGGTATTGAATACCGAATCGCGGACAATGCCCTCTTTCCTGACCAGAGTATTCATCGTCTCTTCCAGCCCGCCCTGTATCTCCGGCGGCGCAACCGCATATATCAACGGCATTACCTCAACCATCCGCCTGATGTTGTTGGCGTCGCCTTCATCCGCGGTATTCCTGAATTCATTCAAAAATATCCGGTTTGACTCGGGGCCTATTGTGTTCATCACGGAAATTATTTCCTCGCGCGGACCGGGCTCTTCGTTTTTCTTGAGGAATTGGACCAGCTCCGGCAGGACCACCGAGCCCATATTAATAAGAATTACCTTGCTCTGGCCATGAAGCGCATCATCGCCGCCCAGAAAATTATTCAAAATACCCTGGAATGCCGGACTGCCCTTGATATTGGCGAAGAATTCTTCCATTTTGGACCGCATCTCATCGGTCAAGCCGCTCAGTTCCGGCTCATCCTTGAGCCGCCGTCCGACGGTTCCGACAATATCAATAACAGGCTGGTACTCGCCCCGCTCCAGATGATACAGGCAATGCCGCGAAGCCGCCTCGATAATCAGCGGGTAAACCTTATTTTCCTTTTCTACGGCCAGGCCTTCCAGTATATGGCTGACGCCCTGCTTAAAAAGCAGGGAATGGGCATTAACTTTGGTTTTATTGAGCATCTGCAGATAAAATGAATACGCCTGGGAGCGCAGTTCCGGCTTAGCCTGGCGCATATTCTGCATAATCCGGCCGGCCAGCCGGTCAAAATTATCGGCATCGTTATTCTCCGCCATCTTTTCCAGCAGCGCGACGACCTCGTCATTCATCAGCCGTTCCGGCGCCGCATTAACCAGGCGGGCTATCTTAGTGGCAATATCTTCCTCTTTGGCCGGCCTCTGCGGGCGCGGTCCGGCCATAGCCGGCCCGTCCGCCGAATCAAATACCGGCTCGGACATAGTGGACATCTGCGCCGGCGGTTGGGTTGGCGCCTTATAAGCGCCCCCGCGCCGGGCATTGGCCACGGAATAGCTTATCGCGCCTATCTTGATGCTGGTTATCCCCTGCTGATTCAGCATTTCATTCCACTCGGCGGCAGTAACCTTGCGCTCCGGCGACAGGTTGCTCAGGCTGGTCAGGAATTTCTCCAACTCCGGCGCGGTTATCGATTTCAGTATCAGGATGCTTTTAAGATCATTATCGCGGATAATTATGGCCATGGTTATGGCGGCTGAACCGAGCAGGCGCGAATGGACCGGCGCGCCGTTTACCAGCAGATTATCCTCGACTACGGAAAAATTCAGCATCGACACGTTCTGGAAAATGACATCAAGCGCTCTATTGACCGAAATCACCGCCTCGACAGTCAGCTGGCTGCCCGGCGGATAGAGTTTTATGTTTTCCACGGCCGCGCAAAAGTATCTGAGCAAATCGCGGAACTGCGGCGCGTTCTGCTCGGTTATCAGCACTTTTTCCTGGGCCGAGACGCCCGCGCCGGAAGCGCCCTTGTCCTTTACCGCTACAAAAGCCCGCTGGGTAATGCCGATATTGCCGATGGCTCTCTCTTCCAGGAATTTATTCCAATATCCGGCCATCGAAAACTGCTTGTCCTTGGAATCATCCAGGTTCCTCAGCAATGTTTCCACCTCCGCCGATGTCACGCCCTTGCGGAATGTGCAGCTCTTGATGTAATGCTGTTTCATCAATCCCAAGAACTCCGACGCCCCTGTGCCGAAAGCCTTCATATCCGCCGGAACGGTATTGATCTGCAAATCATTCTTGGCTTCGGTAAAGGTGAACGTATTGACCTCGGCTAAAATCTTATTCATCATCCGTATCAAACCGGACGTAGACATGGTAATAAGCTGGCTCCCTTCCGGGTAAAGCCTCATGTTCTTCCCGGCCGTAATCAGCCCGCGCAGGACATCTTTCATATCGTTCATCTGCTGGCTGTTGAGAGGGTGCACCGCCTCCGGAATGCGCGAGCGGACGATGCTGTTCTTATGGTCGTAATAAGCCTGGGCCTCGCCGCGCTGGAAAGTCCTGGTGGCCGTATTTTCGGCTATCTGGGTAAACTTAGTCGCCTTTTCGTCCTGGCCGGCCTTTTCATAATGGAACGCCAGCACCCCGGCCACTTTGTCCGGGTCGTCCTGGTAAAGCCTCTCGGTAACCTCGCCCACCTCGTTGTGGATGTTCTGGCGCTCGGCGTCCTCGATATTCTTGTAAACAGCCTCCTGGACCCGCTGGCTGACGAATGTGAATTTATCAGTGTTGCCCGGCTCTACCGGCGCGATAATCTTCATCTTGGTCGCCTTGTCGATGGCGTCCTGCGTTTCGGACTCGCCCTGATGCCCCACCCCGGCCAGGACCGACAAATCCAAATCCTTGCCGACCACGGTGGCCCGGGCTACAACCTGGCGCGTATCCGATTCCATCATGCCGATGTTCGAAGCAATAACCCGCTCCAGGTCGATATGCAAGTCCAGCTCGCTGATAGCTTCCATTGTCACCTGCCACTTGCTTCCTTCGTTTTTAATGTATTTCTTGCTGATAAAACTCTTCATCAGCTCCTCGACAAAGAGCGGGTTGCCGCCGGTTGCCTCGTAGACGCGCCTGTCTAATTCCGGCATATCCGGCCGCCCGGTCAGGATATGGGAAATCATCAAGCTGACCTCATCCGGCCCGAGCGGTTCCAGCATAATTTCCTTGAATTTGGGCGATGCCGACAACTCGGCCAAAAGGTCGTTCACCGCCGGAGCCGTGCTGCCGATATTGCTGAAAATATCCCCCCTGATTGACGCCACCACGACCACCCGCCCTTTGGATGATTCGTAAAGGAAATTAATCACCTCCAGCGAGCCGTCATCGATGTTCTGGAATTCGTCAATCAGAAGGACCAGCGGCCGGTGGGCGGAAATATCAAGAATACGGGCCGTAATACTGTCAAACAGTTTCTTCCTGTCCTGCTCGGTGGATTCCTTGTTGAGCGCCATATCAAAGGGCATCTCTGTCTTCTTGATAAGCCCGATAATCGTTTTATAAGGCGAATGCCGGTCGGTCTCGGAGCAGACCGTCTTCAATCCCAGGAAATTATTGCCGCCGCTCTTTTCCAATTCGGACAACAGCCGGCTCTTGCCGATTCCCGGAGGGCCGACCAGCGAGATGAACGTATTGCTGCCCTCGGCCTGGCTCATAATGAACTCGGTTATCTCGGTCAGGACCTGGACCCGGCCGATATATTTGGGGCACGGAAAATTATCGAATACGGAACGGCCTACAATAGAGGCCTCGGTGAACGAATGCGCCTGGGAAACCCGGTTGCGACCGGAACGCTTGGAATAATAAAGCGCCTTATCCGCCTCTTCTATCAGGGCTTCGGGCTGTCCGCCGTCCTCCGGCGCCGTGGCGATGCCGATGCTGATGCCGATTCTCATCGGCTCGGCATTGGCGTCACGCCGCTTGAACACGGAACTGCTTACCTTTTCCCTGAGCGCCTCCGCGAACTTAGCCGCCTCGGCCTTGCCCTTGCCCGGCAGGATTACCGTGAACTCGTCGCCGGCGTAGCGGATGGGCACCTCGTCCTGGCCGGTCAATGACTTGATAATCTCGCCCAATTGCTTCAGCAGGTTATCCCCTTCCAGATGACCGTAAGTATCGTTGACATTCTTGAAGAAATCGATGTCCATCATCATCAACGAAACGAATTTATGGGAATCTATGGACTGGAGAACCTTATTGAGGTATGAATACAAAAACCGGCGGTTATATAAGTCGGTCAACTCATCCTTATAAACCAGTTTAGCCAAATCTTCTTGCATAAATGGAGATATAGTATATTTTGATATACAAGTCAAATAATAATACAGAAACATAGGAGCTTCTGCAGCCACGAATGAACACTAATGAACACCAATAAATTAGTGTGTATTCGGGTTAATTCGTGGTTAAAATTAATATCAGTGTTTATCCGTGTCCTCTGTGGCTACGAATTAAGATTTATTATATAAGGAACCCAGGAGAACAGGAGTAGAAAATACTTCAGCAGTTTAAGCGTTAGCGAATTACTGTTGAGTATAGTCGGCTGTAACTCACTACGTTCTAACAGCCGAACCATAAATTCTTGGCTTCCTGGCCTCCTTATTAAATTATCCGCGAAGATCTGCGTCCTATTTGACTAATATGGAATTAATTATATTGCCCGTATTCGGATTCCTGGTCGGAACAATCGGCACCCTGGCCGGCATCGGCGGCGGGATATTCATCGTCCCGTTCCTGCTTCTGGCCTGCGGTTTTACGCCCCAGCTGGCCGTCGGCACCGGGCTGTTAGTGGTTCTGTGCAACTCCCTATCCGGAACGGTTGCCTACGCATTCCAGAAACAGAGGATTGACTACCGGGTCGGTGTTTTCTTCACTGTCTTCGTTATGCCCGGCGTGGTCATCGGCTCCTATGCGCTGAACATACTGCCGGCCGCCCTTTTCAAGCCCATATTCTCTGCTATCCTGGCAATCATCGCCGTTTACCAGATAATACGGAAACCCATTGACAACGACGATTCAGAAATGGGTATTCCGGACAAGGCCGGGACTAATAGATATATTTTCCTGGCGGCTATCTCCTGCCTGACCGGATTCGTTGCCGGGTTTATGGGCATCGGCGGCGGGATAATCCACATACCGGTCCTGATATTCCTGGTCGGGCTGAGCGTGCACCGGGCCACCGCCACGTCGCACTTCATACTCTTCTTTACATCATTGGCCGCGGTGATTGACAACGGCATTATGGGGCACATAGACTACCGGACCGGGCTGATACTGGGCATTGGAGCCATACTCGGCGCCCAGGCCGGAGCCTATATCTCGCGCCGCACCCGGCCCAGGATTATCATCCTGATGCTTTCCGTTGTGCTAATCTTAACCGCCCTGAAAATGCTGATTAAAGTTTAGTGCCAGTTGGAGCGCAGCGACTTACTGGCACTTATCCCGCTTACGGAGCCGAGAGACGTCCCGTACTTATGCGGGATTTTAGCGGGACTCCTGTATTCCTGGCCTCCTTATAGAATTATCTGTGCCAATCTGTGTAATCTGTGGCTGAATAAATTGACAAACAATTCCTGTATGATTAGTTATCCGTTATGAGGCAGATAATAATCATATCATTATTCGGACTAATCGTATTCGGCATCATCCCGGCCTGTTCCAGCACTCTAAAAACAGATGTTGCCAAAACATATTGCTATTCTGCTTGGAGGAAACATAACACAGGTGATTATAAAGGCGCCATAGAGGATTATGCCAAGGCGATAGAATTAAATCCAAACTATGCCGATGCTTACTATAGTCGTGGTTATACTAATAACGAAATAGGTGATTATAAAGGTGCCATAGAAGACTATACCAAGGCGATAGAACTAAACCCAAACTATGCCGATGCTTATTATGGTTGTGGGCTTGCTAAACATAACACCGATGATTATAAAGGCGCCATAGAGGATTATACCAAGGCGATAGAAATAAACCCAAACTATGCCGATGGATACTATGGTTGTGGGCTTGCTAAATATAACACCGGTGGTTACAAAGGCGCCATAGAGGATTATGCCAAGGCTATAAAACTAAGCCCAAATTATGCCGATGCTTACTATGGTCGTGGGCTTGCTAAATATAACACAGATGATTATAAAGGCTCCATAAAGGATTATACCAAGGCTATAAAACTAAACCCGAAATATGCCGATGCTTACTATAGTCGCGGTTCTGCTAATAACAAAATAGGCGATTATAAAGCGGCCATAGAAGATTATACCAAGGCAATAGAACTAAACCCGAACTATGCTGATGCTTACTATTGTCGTGGTTATACTAATAACAAAACAGGTGATTATAAAGGGGCCATAGAGGATTATACCAAAGTAATAGAAATAAACCCAAAATATGCCAATGCTTACTATAATCGCGGTTGGGCTAAGGATAAAACAGGCGATTATGAAGCGGCCATAGAGGATTACACCAAGGCAATAGAAATTAACTCCAAACTTACCCAAGCATACTGGTCGCGTGGTACGGCTAAATATAAAACAGGTGATTACAAAGGCACCAAAGAAGATTTGCTTAAGGCTCTTGAACTTGACCCGAGCCTCAAATCCAAGATAGAACCTAAAATTGACGAGGTAAACAAGATGCTCGCCGAGCAGGAAAGGAAATAATATGAAATATTGGTTATTAGCCGGCATTATCGCGATGATAATCAGCGGCTGCGGCAGTCCGGAGAAAAAGGCAATTGCCGAAGCGCACCAGCAGAAAGTAAACGAATCACTGGCCCAAATCGCCGGCCCGGACCAGAATACCCGGACAAAAGCCATCAAAACGCTTATCGACCTCAATGCCAGGGAAGCCATCCCGGCGCTTACCGGATTACTGCAGGACAGCGACTCGTTAATCCGCTCGCTGGCTGTTTATGCGCTGGTAAAACTTAACGCCAAGGAAGCCGTCCCGGCCATCGTCAAATTATTAAAGAACAGCGTCCCGGAGGTCCGCCAGATAGCCGTTGACGCGTTGAAACAGCTTGACGCCAAAGAGACCATACCCGAAATAGCCGAACTTTTAGATGATAACGACAAAAAAGTCCGCGGCGTCACGGCCGTGGTCCTGGTGGAATTCGGCGCCAAGGACAAGATAACCGGCAAGGCGATGGAAGACCTCAAATCGCTTCTGGAATGGCATAACGATTTCTCAGCCCGCGCCCGCGCCGCGCTCAAGGAATTGGGAGTCGACGATAAGTCTAAATAGTTTATAGAGTTGGGTTCCTGTTTTCCTGGCCCCCTTATACTTGGGCTGTTCGAACGTAGTGAGTTATACCTTAAGGTATATTTATTATGTTATACCTTTTAGGTATTACCAGCCCAGTATACCTGGCAGATAATTCGTTACACTCAAACTGCCAGAGTATTAAATTATTCGAGTCAATTCGTGTGCATTCGTGGCTTAACTCATAATTCATAACTTATAACTCATACTTACTCAATATATCCTTTCAACCACACATTAATTGAACAGAACTGCCCATTCTTCTTAGTGCCACTTGGAACGCAGTGACGTAGGGGCACTTAGTCCCGCAAGCGCAGCTTGACGGGATAACACCTATTCTATATAGCCACGCAACCAAACATTTGTACTGCAAAACTGGCCGTTTTTGTTAATAATCATTCTGATTTGTCTATTAGCATCAGTTGCAACGACACATTCTTTATAGATGTTGTTGTTCAGATTCGCAATGTTTTGCCAGATGAAATGTACCGTTGACGAGCCCCAATCCGCTCCTGCCCGGCGGCCGTAGACCCACAACTGTTGCTCCAACCCCAACGGCACGGACATAGCGTTGAACTGTATTTCCAGTATCACCGCCGTCGCCGTAGTCGGTATGTAACCAGACAGGTCAACTATCTGGTCCACGTTATTGGCCGACTGCTCCGTAAATACCTGCGTCTGGGATTGGAATAGAGTGACCCCTGCCCCGCCCCCGCCGCCCGGAGTGATGTACTTAAACCTGCTTGACGCAACTTCGTATGACAATACTTGACCATCCGTCGGCGCATTGACCGCATCCACCTTGGGAGCAGTTACCGCATTGTCCGCGATTTCATCCGCGGCTATCTGTGGCGAGAGCGGTCTTGACGCCGGAGTAAATGACAACTTTGCCGGGGTGACCGCCCCGTCGGCTATCTTATCGGTTATCACCTCGCCGTTAATAATTTTCTCGCGGTTGATGCTGTTGGATGCTATCTGGGTATAGCCGATATCGTAGTCCTTTATCTTGGCGCCGGTCACGGCCTGATTGGCAATCTCGGCGGTGGCAATGGGAGGGGTTAACGGCCTGCTGGCCGGTGTGAACGACATCTTTGCAGGTGTAACGGCGCCATCGGCAATCTCAGCGGTAACAACCGGAGGAGTAATCGGTCTTGCCACCGACGGCGGAGCGAAAGACAACTTGACTGGAGTGATTGACGCATTAGCAATCTTCTCTGTAGTAACGCTTCCCAATGCCAATTTACTACTGCCTATTGCCGAATCCGCAATCTTCTCGGCCGTGACGCTACCGGCGGCAAGCTGAACACTGCCCACGGCTGAGGAAGCAATCTTCGGTCCGGTCACCGCACCGATTTGCAGTTTATCAGGCGTAACGGCATTGGCGGCGATTTTCTCAGCCGTAACGGCATTGTTGGCTATCTTTTCCGCGATTACTGCGTTTCCCGCGAGGCGATCAGCCGATACTGCGCCTACTGCGAGCTTAGCGGTATTCACTGCCCCGTTGGCTATTTTCTCCGTCTTAACCGCTCCATCCGCAATCTTCTCCGTTGTAACACTCAAATCCTGTAACTTTGCAACAACGATGGCTCCATCGGCAATCTTTTCTGCGATAACGCTTGCCAATGCCAGTTTACTGGCGACGACTGCGCCGTCCGCAATCTTCGGCGCCGTAACGGCAGCATCCTTTAACCGGGATGTGCTCACCTGGCCCGTTCCGATTTTATCCTTAGTCACGGCGCCGTTCTTAATCTTGGCGGTCTCGACGCTGTCTACTGCTAACTGACTGGCGCCGACTGCTGAGGATGCAATCTTCGGCGTCGTCACGGCTCCCGGGGCGATGGTAATGGTGGTTACTTCATTCGGCTGTAGAGCCATAAAATAATTGCCTTTCTGCCACAAAGACACCAAGACACTAAAAGAAATTAATTGATTGTTTTCTTCGTGCCTTAGTGCCTTAGTGGCTATCTTTTCCTAGTCTACGGCGTTAAGGAGCGTATTTCGACTCCGCGCCGCTGAAAGCTCCCTGTCCGGCCGCGCCGATGCCGGCCACCCGGAACCAGTATTTTTGGCCGCTGGTCAGGCCAAGAATAACGGCATAAGATTCAGTGGCATTGGCTTTAGGCGCCCAACTATCCAACACATTCGGGTCGGTGGTCATCTGGATGACGTAACTATTGGCACCGCGCACCGGCTCCCAGTTAAGGTCAATCTCGCCGTCATTATTACCGGCCATAGCGCTCAGAGCCAAAGGCCCAGGCAATTGCCCAACCGGCACAGCCACAGCCCTAATGCTCATCTCGGCTGATTGAATCTTCAGCTCATCGCCGCCGGACGCATTCTCCACGTAAAGGGCTTCTAAGGTCAGGAGCCGTTCAAAATCCTTTTCCTTGTCAGCCATCAAATCAGTAGCGGCCTTTGCCTGAGTGCGCTTAGATAGCGCGTCATTATAAGCGGTCAGCAAAGCGGTCTTTGCGGCCGTAATATCGGCCAGGGGCGGATTCGGCGTAGTGAAATTCGGATTCCCGGTCATCGCGGCAACAATCCGGGCGCCCTTCTCCCCCTTGGCCAGAATTGTCATGTTTTGTAGTCCTAACTTTATCTTAGCCATAATAGCGTCTCCCTTTCTTATAACTTTATCTATTATTGATGTTACATCACCTCAGGGTGATTCTGACCCGTGTCATATTACTCCAATATGACCTCATTTAGCTCCAATATGAGCTCATCCGGCTCCAATATGACCTCATCCGGCTCCGGTATGACCTCATCCAGCTCCGGGATGACATCATCTGACTCCGGTATGACATCATCCAACTCCAATATGAGCTCATCCGGCTCCGGTATGACATCATCTGGCTCTGGTATGACCTCATATAGCTCCGGTATGGCCTCATCCAGCTCCAATATGAGCTCATCCAGCTCCTGTATGACATCATCCGGCTCCAAACCGATATAGGTCAGCAAGCCCAACAACCTCCTCTCTGATGGTTATAACCGTAGGTGGAATCCGGGGTGAAGTTAAAAAAATAGATAATGAATTACTTTGCGCCCTTTGCGTTCTTCGCGGTGAAATTAGTTGCCCTACAACCCTTATTCTATGCGTGTTTGCTGTCGGGGGGGGGGGGGGTAAAGGAGACCCAAGCCAAAATTAAAAAAGTCAAAATCCAAAAAAAAAACCATAAAAAGC
>JAZDFB010000078.1:0-7740 GCA_043808305.1 Planctomycetota bacterium
GAACACGATTTTTCTACCATTGGCAGGCGTATAATGCTTTTGAATGCCCGGCAGATTAAAAGAGTATCGGGCAAAGAACGGATCATCCTCTTGGCCATTGAGGACATCACCGTGCGCAGGGAGATAGAAAAGGGTATGGAAAAAGCACGTGCGAAATTAGAGGAATTGTCCATTGAATTAAAACGCACCAGCAGGGTAAAATCCGAGTTTTTGGCGAATATGTCGCATGAGTTAAGGACGCCGCTCAATTCCATTATCGGTTTCTCCGAAGTGTTGTATGACGAGACTTTTGGCAAGCTTAATGAAAAGCAAAAGGAGTATGTTAATTATGTGTTGGTGAGCGGAAAACATCTTCTTTTACTGATAAATGATGTGCTTGATATGGCCAAGGTGGAGGCGGGGAAAATGGAGCTGTCCCTTTCTTCCTTATCGCTGAAAAATACGCTTGAGGATGCTTTGATCTTGGTAAAAGGAACAGCTCTTAAAAAGGGAATTACGCTGGCTCTTCAAATAGACGAAAATATCGACAAAATCGAAGCCGACGAACGCAAGCTTAAAGAGATTCTCTACAACCTGTTTTCCAATGCCATAAAGTTTACTCTTCAAGGAGGGAGTGTGAAAATCACCGCCCAAATAATGGGCACTGAGATTGAAGTAGCCGTAAGTGATACGGGTATTGGCATTGCGCCGGAAAATATCAGCCGGGTTTTTGAAGCGTTTACCCGCATCGAAAACTCATACAGTAAAGCCATTGAAGGGACAGGGTTGGGACTGGGTCTTTCGAAGAAACTTATTGAATTGCATGGAGGAGAGATTTGGATTGAATCGGCCGGATTGAACACAGGAACGACGGTAAAGTTTACCTTGCCGATTAAAGCCAAGAAAGGATGAGTAAGATGAAGAAAAGAGTGTTGATTATAGAAGATAACGAAAGAAATCTTATACTGGAAAAAGACCTCTTGGAGGTGGCCGGGCTTGAAGTATTTACGGCGGTTAATGCCCAAAGCGGGATTAGCATTGCCCAGAAAGAGAAACCGGATGTTATATTGATGGATGTGAGGCTGCCGGATATGCTCGGCACTGAAGCCGCTGAAAAATTGAGGGCAGATGACGCCACCCGTGATATTCTGATTATTTTTGTAACGGCTTCTGTTATGGGAGATGAAATGAAGCTGGTTACGGCTTTCAGCAATAGCGGATACATAAGCAAGCCGATAGATACGCATACCTTTGCGGAAGATATCATGAGATTGCTAAGATGTCATGAGGTTTGTAAAACGCCGGTAACTTTATAAAATGTATATATGTCAGTTTTGCCGGAAGTTAAAAAAGCCGGAAGGAGGGAATAATTGGTTTTTAGGTCATAGTGTACGGGAACATTACTTTGGGATAGGGAATAGTTAATAATAAAGTTATAATGAAAGGAAATATATGGAAATGTTAAAAACTAATGGCGCCGGCAAGGATAAGCGCAAAGGAAACTCTTTTGCCAGAACCATAAGCGCTTTTCTTGTTATCATCGGGATTATGGCCTTTATTTCTGCCTGCGGCAGCAAGGAAATTTTAAAGGTTGAAAACGGCCGGCATCAAATTACATTGACAGAATTGAAGTTCACGGAAGCGGATTTTTCCAGGGGCGTTTTGGGAGATAAGCTCGATGTGGAGATGACTGTTTACAAAGACGGCGCGCTTATTTTTACCCAAAGAATGATGGGGTCGCGCATTACGGGCAAGCCTGAAAGCCCGGTTGTTTTTGAAATAGACTATTCCAAAGATTCCCGTTATTTAATCAAGCTCAAAGAAGTGGCTATAATCGCCGATGCAAAAGAATGGTCCTTGCCCGTGCCGCCGGATGCGACAGGTTACTGTTCTTTTAACGGCAAGATAACGTTCGGTGAAGGAAGCTGGGTCGAATTCATCGATAAAAAAGTCAAATAACAGGTATTAAGCCTGGCTTTTAATGTCCTGGGTTTTGGCGGCACACTGCCCGGATAATCCATTCGGAAACTATAAGGCCGCAAGCTCTTCCAAAATCATTATGCGTATGCTCATTATTAAAAACTTAGGCTTTTGGCTGGTCTGGGCGATTGTTTTTCCCTTGAGCTTGGGATTCGGCGACGCAATGCCGGAGGATATCGCCGGCAAACAAACCGTCCTTTTCCCCGAAGGCCAGCTGTTTTACGCCCCGCTGGCCAGCCCCAAGGAACCCCGCTCCCATGTTACCTGGCTTCGTCTTAACTTGCCCAGGGAAAGTTTCACCATCGGCTCGGTCGGTTTTGGCGATAGCTTCGGACTGGTGCGCTGGCCCGGCTTAGGCCAGGCGGATGCCTGGCAGCTCAATATCAGCGGGGCGGTTCTGGCCCAGTTCAATATGGACACCAATACCAATGACCTGATTAATGCTGATTATATCATCGGTTTTCCGCTCAGTTACCGGAATGGCTCCTGGTCGGCGCGGATGCGTCTTTTCCACCAATCTTCCCACCTGGGGGATGAGTTCCTCCTGTTTCCTCAGAGCCCTGAGCTTAAGCAAACGCGCATTAACTTAAGCTTCGAAACCGTTGAACTGCTCGGCGCCTGGGAATGCGAGAGATTCCAGTTTACCGCCGGCCCCTCGTGCATAGTTCACACCGATACACATCTCGATCGGCACAGCGTCCAGGGTGGCATCGATTATGTCGGCAGGAAACCGGTTTACAAGACGACGATGCATCTGTTTACTAGCGTCCAGTGCCATGCCTGGCAGGAAACCGACTGGCATCCCGACTTCAACCTCAAATCCGGCGTCAACATCAGCAGCCCCTATGCCGAAAAGCGGTCCATTCAGATTTTTTGCGAATATTACAGCGGCAACCTGCCCTTCGGCCAGTTCTATAAACTACAGGCAAATTACTACGGCGTGGGAGTCAATATATCATTTTGATTATATGCGCGAAAAAAGCGCATCGCGGCCATAGATATGAAACTATTAATTCGGGCAGGCAAACACGAAGAGAACCAATAAAATGAATAATGAACCAAGAATCTTAGTGGTAGATGATGAGCCCAAAAATAGAGAACTGATAAGGGCTTATTTGACGCCTCAAGGTTATCAAATAATAGACGCCATTGATGGGGAAGATGCCCTTAACAAGGTTAAGGAATTTACTCCGGACCTGATTCTGCTGGACGTCATAATGCCCAAGGAAAATGGCTTCGAAGTCTGCAGGATATTGAAAGCCAGCCCGGATACCCTATTTATCCCCATAGTAATAGTCACGGTATTAAGTAAGCGGGAAGACAGGATAAAAGGGATAGAGGCCGGAGCGGATGATTTTTTAAGCAAGCCGATAGATGCCCAGGAACTTATATCCCGGGTGAAATCCTTATTGCGTATTAAAACACAGCACGATGAAATTGAAGGGAAAAACCGCCAATTGACCACTTTGGCGGCTGAACTGGACCGGCATAACAGCGAGGTTACCCTGTTGAACGAGATGAGCGAGCAACTCCAAATCTGCCTGACGACCGAAGAGGCATATAGCGTCATAAAAAAGTTCGTAAATGAATTATTCCCGGATGAATCCGGCGCGCTTTATATCATCAACGCCTCCAGGAATTTTCTTGAGGACGCGGTGACCTGGGGCGGACTGGCGATTGAGCCCGTATTCTCGCCGGATGACTGCTGGGCGCTCAGGCGCGGGCAGTCAAACCTGGTTAATGCCTCACATTCCGGGGTATTATGCCGGCATATTGACCGGCCGATGGCATTCAAGTACTATATGTGCCTGCCCATGATGGCCCAGGGCGAAACCGTCGGCGTATTGAATATCCGCCACCTTAAAAATCCCGGTGATGGCGGGCAAGCCCATTATTCAAAAGAACAAAAGCAACTCGGCGCCGCCATCGCGGAACACATTTCATCCGCCTTGGCTAACCTGAGATTGCGCCAAAAGCTCCGCGAGCAATCAATCCGGGACCCGCTGACCGAACTTTTTAACCGCCGTTATATGGAAGAATTCCTGGAACGCGAGCTTCATCGCGCCAAACGCAGTAATGCGCCCATCGGCATTATTATGTTTGACATTGACGACTTCAAGGTATTTAACGACACCGCGGGCCACGATGCCGGCGACAAGGTCCTGCAGGCCCTGGCCGCCCTGATGAAGGCGCAAATCCGGGAAGAAGACATTGCCTGCCGGTTCGGCGGCGAGGAATTCATCCTCATCCTGCCGGAAATGACGCTGGATAAAGTCAAAGAACGGGCCGAGGACCTGCGCAGCCGGGCCCAATCGCTCGCCCTGAACCATAAGGATAAACCGCTGGGCCCGATTACCATTTCGCTGGGTGTGGCGGTTTTTCCACTGCACGGCGCTACTGCCGGGGTTCTTATCAAGTCCGCTGACAAAGCCCTGTACCGCGCCAAAGAGTCCGGTAAAAACCGGGTAGTTGTCAGCGAGCTTGCCGGGACATACTTGCCGCCGGATAGCGTGATACCTGTATGAAACTGCATCTGCTGACTATTAATGTGCATAAGGGGTTTTCTCTGCTGAACCGGCGTTTTGTCCTGCCAAAGCTCAAGGAAGCCATCCATTCAACGCCGGCTGATATCGTTTTTCTCCAGGAGATTGTAGGCGAGAATACCGGGAAAGCGAAAAAGCATTCCGACTGGCCGGATAAGCCGCAACACGAATACATCGCCGATTCGGCCCGGTTCAATCACGCCTACGGCAAGAACGCGGTTTATGCCGCCGGGCATCACGGCAACGCGATATTGTCGCGATTCCCGATATTGGATTTTGAAAGGATGGATGTTTCAACCAACATATTTGAAAAACGGGGTATCCTCTACGGCCGGTTGGAAATACCGAACCATACTCCGGCAGTTTGTGAAATTACTGCCGGGTATAGTCGGCTGCAACTTCACAGGCAGCCGAACTATAAGTCTTATTTGCATTGCATCTGCGTTCATTTCGGGCTGTTTCACAGGTCCCGGAAGAAGCAGTTCGGAAAACTCAGGGAATACGTCCAGCGGGTGGTGCCGGATAACGAGCCGCTTATCGTGGCCGGCGATTTTAACGAATGGCGCAAGAACAAGAAAGATGAACTGGAAACGCATCTGGGCATGAAGGATGCCGGGCTTGAATTCTGCGGTAAAAAGTTGAGGACGTTCCCGTCCTTGATGCCGGTTCTGCCGTTGGACCGCATTTACCTGAGGGGTTTGAAGGTCCTCAAGGCGCAGATTCTCCATAAGGGGATATGGAATAATCTGTCGGACCATGCCGGTTTTTCGGCGGAAGTTGAGATTCTCCGCGACGAGGCGGCGATTTAGCCTGATGCCGTAATTTTATGTATATAATAATTGAATCAATCTTCCTGCATGTTTTAGCCGTGGCGATTTTCGGGCTGGGCGTGCTGTTCGTTTTCCGTATTTTACGCGCCGAAAAAGCGTCTTCAAACACTGTTGCCTGGCTGCTGGCTATTGCCCTGATACCCTATATCGCCGTGCCCCTGTATATTGTTTTCGGCGGCAGGAAAATAAGGCGCAAGATCAAGAAAAAGGAAGCGCTGGATAAAATCGCGCCTGAATTGCTGGACCGGGGCGAAATCAACAATCGCGCCTTGCCCAGCGGTATCAACGGGTTGTTCCCCAAACGAAGCGGGAATTCGGTCTCAATCCTGGCTACCGGAGAACAGACTTTCCGGGAACTAAAAAAGCATATTGAGTCTGCCCGGCAGAGTATTTATATTACAACCTTCATATTAGGCAAAGATGCCACCGGCCAGTTAATACTGGAAATGCTGGCTCAAAAAGCCAAACAAGGGGTGCGTGTCTGCCTGCTTATAGATTCATTGGGCTCGTTCAGGATTTCAGGCCGGTTCCTGTCCGAATTCAAACAGGCCGGCGGCAGGTATGCATTTTTTATGCCCATGATTCATTGGCCGTTCAGCGGGCGGGCTAATTTGAGGAACCATCGCAAGATGGTCATCATCGACAACAAGACAGCCATAATCGGCGGCACGAATCTGGCCAAGGAATATATGGGCGCTACGGCCGATTCGGCGCGCTGGCACGACCTGTCGGTTTTAGTGGCCGGGCCGATAGTTGACGATATTTACGCTATTTTCCGGGCCGATTGGAAATTTGCCGCCAAGGAAGGCCTGCCTATCGCCAAGCAAAAGGATGCTGGTCCTGATGACGCCGGCCGGGATATTAATATCCAGCTGGTGCCCAGCGGTCCGGATGTCAAGGAAGACTCCTTGTATGATACGGTTCTGGCGTCTATCTTTAACGCCCGCAAAAGGATATGGGTGGTGACCCCGTACTTTGTCCCGGATGAGATGTTGACCAAGGCTCTGTGCATAGCGGCCAAACGCAAGCTGGATGTGCGGATTATTGTACCGCTGGTTTCAAACCATCGGGTTGCCGATTTGGCCCGGCGCGGCTATTTGCGGCAAATCCATAATGCCGGCGGGAAAATATATTCTTTTAAGCCGGGGATGCTGCACGGCAAATTAATCATCGTAGACGACACGCTGGGCATAATCGGTTCTATGAATATGGATGCGCGAAGCTTTTTCCTCAACTACGAAGTTGCCGTGTTCATATATTCCGAGCCGGTGGTAAAGCATCTGGAATCGTGGTCAACCGATATCATGAGCAAATGCGGAATCGGCGTCAAAAAGCCATCGGCGCTGGGTGAATTTATTGAGGGCATAGTAAGATTGTTCGCGCCGCTTTTATAAGCCGCCGCACCGGCGGGAACGCAATGCAACAATTGAGTTTGAGTTGGTTAAATTCTTGTAAAACAATCTTTCCATTTGCCATATCGATTGGTTCCGAAGTAAGAATATGGGTATAGTGAATGAAATGTTTCGTAGTTCTCGCGAAAGGCGACCCTTTGTTCCCCTTCAAACCCCTTAGCATCGCTCCTTTAATTTAGTATTGTCTCATACTGCCAAAGATGCTGAAGTTAAACAATTAACCTGTAGCCATCATTTATTTCAACTCAGGGAAAAGGTTGGATAAACGATCAGCACAATCCTTTCTTGGTTTTTTGACTCTCCCTACCTCCCAATTTATAATAGTCATTTCATCAACGCCGATTTGTTGAGCCAGTTGTTTGATTTGTAGCCCTGAATCCATTCGACACTTGCGGATGTGCTCACCCAAAGTTTGGGGGTTTTCAGGATAACCTTTAGGCTTTCGTTTAGGCCTGGGGAGGATAAAACTGTATGTTAGACGCCTGTCCGGCTGGTGTGCAATTCTCAACGAATCCATGCCCGTGCGGTTTTTTTGGAGATGCCCGGCGCGAATGCCACTGCACGCCGCGTCAGGTCCAGCAATATCTGTCCCGGATATCGGGGCCTTTGCTGGACCGGATTGATATACATATTGAAGTCCCGGCCATTGCTTACAGGGATTTAGCAAATAAACAAGAAGGTACGTCGTCATCCGGTATGAAAGATTCGGTCGTCAGGGCGCGCCTGACTCAGGCAAAGAGGTTTAAAAATGACGGCATAACCGCTAATTCACGCATGTCAGCCAAGCTCATAAAGAAATACTGCCAGTTGGACGAGGAATCAGAAGCTCTTATAAAACAGGCCATAGATGAGCTGGGTCTTTCGGCGCGGGCTTACTCCCGGATAATAAAGGTGGCCCGGACGATAGCTGATATGGATAATTCCATTGATATACAGGTTCAGCACATATCAGAGGCGATCCAATACCGCAGTCTGGACCGCTCCAGGTTTGCTTAA
>JAZDFB010000079.1:0-12822 GCA_043808305.1 Planctomycetota bacterium
CTAAATCAGCCGAGTAATAATTGTCTATCGTAGCTGACTTAGGAAGGATAAGCACATTCGTTCCTAAAGTATCAAGTTCATACGCCACAGCCTTTGCCGAGTAGTAAGAAATCGTCCTGATGGAAACAATAACCGTGATTCCCAGCAATATAGCCATAAAACCGGTCAATAGCTGGCTTTTTCGGACAAATAGCTCCTTCGTTACGATACTGGTTAGCTTCATACTGAATTACCTCCATCCAATTTATAACATAACAGGCTACACGAGCCTTTACTAAGGATTACTTTCAGCCACCCGGACCGCAATCGGCTCCGCAAGATTTGGTAATCAATGCTTTTAATGCGTCAGCGGTAAGTTTGTCGTATTCAATCGTTCCTTTCAATGTCCCATCCTGCAGGATAACTACGGCCGGCTTCTTTATATTCGCCGAAACACCGGCGCGCGCCAACAGGTCTTTCTCCGCCGCATCAGACGGGTCAACGATAATCACCTGCATCGGCGTTTGCACTGACATTTCTTTAGCTACTGAATTAACGATGGCCTCGGCTTTATTCGAGCCTTCTAATTTGGGATTATTAAAGAGCATAACTATCATCTTTTTATCCTTATTAGCTCTCAATGTCTCCAATGTTTTAGGCGTTACGAATGCCTCGGCAATCTGTTCTTCTTTAACCTTTTTGATGAATCCCTTGGTAACTATTTCACCGGGGGCAATCGCAAGGATAAGCGGCTTGGCGACCTTATCAACCTCAAATCGGCTGATAAATCTTTCTTCAGATTTATCCGCGATGTTTATTTCCGTAAAAACTGCTTTATCGCTATAAGTTACTTTCGCCTTGTTAAATACATCGCTCATAACGACAGTATTAGCGTCGGCCTTGTCTTTGAAGAAAAGCACCATGAAATACTTATTGTCTTTATGCGCTTTGAGCATCTCTAATGTCTTGGGGGTAGCAAAGGCTTCTCCTAATTCTTCTTGGGTGGCAGTCATAGAACACTCTTTGGTGACTACTCCTTCGGGAGCAATGGCAATAATAATCGGTTTGCTTTTCTTGTCAATCTCAAACTGCTTGATAAATTTTTCCTCAACTGGGTTGTCAATATTTATCTCTATAAAAGATGCTTTTTCTGCGTAAGTAACTTTAGCTTTACTAAATACTTCGGCCATCTTGGAAGCAGCCGGATTATCTTTATTCTTAAAGAAGAAAACGAAAAGATATTTGTTGTCTTTTGCGCATTGGTTTAATATGCCGAAAGCAGATATGTCTTGAGGCGGGCTTGGTTCTTCGGCAATGGTATTAAAACTAACGGCAAACAACAGCCCTATCAAAGATAATAATATGATAGATTTCATAATATTACCCTCCTTTCTGTATATCTCTATACAATTCATATTTATACTTGTCCATAAACAAACACCCTGATTTATTCCTGATTGAAATATCTCCGCTGGAACCAGAACGCCACGTTGACCAGCCCTATCATTACCGGCACTTCGACCAGCGGTCCGATGACGGCGGCAAAGGCGGCGCCGGAGTTTATTCCGAACACCGCCACTGCCACAGCAATTGCCAGCTCAAAGTTGTTGCTGGCCGCGGTAAATGACAGCGTCACGGTCTTGGAATAATCTGCCCCGACCTTTTTACCCATATAGAACGATACCAGGAACATCACCACAAAGTATACCAGCAACGGGATGGCAATCCGCACCACATCCAGCGGTATCTTAACGATATACTCCCCTTTCAGGGAGAACATCACGATAATCGTAAAGAGCAATGCTATCAGGGTAATCGGGCTGATGCGCGGGATGAATTTATTCTGGTACCATTCCTTACCGGCTAATTTGATCAAAGTAAACCTGGTAATCAACCCGGCCAGGAACGGTATTCCCAGGTATACGAAAACGCTCTTGGCAATCTGACCGATGGTAATATTCACCTCAATGCCCTTAAGCCCCAGCCAGGGCGGAAGCACGGTGATAAATACCCAGGCATAGACCGAGAAGAACAGCACCTGGAAGATGGAATTGAAAGCCACCAGCGCCGCGGCATATTCGCTGTCGCCTTTGGCCAGTTCGTTCCAGACTATGACCATGGCGATGCACCGGGCCAGGCCTATCATTATCAGGCCAACCATATATTCCGGCTTATCCGGCAGGAATATCACAGCCAGCGCAAACATCAATATTGGCCCGATTATCCAGTTCTGGACTAATGACAGCAGAAGCACCTTGACATTCTTGAATACGTCGCCCAGCTCTTCGTATTTGACCTTGGCCAGCGGCGGATACATCATCAGGATTAACCCGATGGCGATGGGGATATTGGTGGTACCCGAATTGAATTTATTCCAGAACCCCACCACTCCGGGCCAGAAGTAGCCCATCCCCACGCCGATGCCCATAGCCAGGAATATCCAGAGCGTCAGAAACCGGTCTAAAAATGATAATCTCTTAGTCGCGCCATTACCCATAATTTTAATCCTTTCCATACAATCAAGCAGTCCATACCAGATAAAGCCCGCCCAGTATTACCAAAACTCCGCATATCTTTTTAAGTATCGCCGTGCTTTTGGACGACTCTGTCCAGTTAAGATATGATTGAACGGCTTTGGTACTGGTGCCGGCGGCTATGATGACCGAACAATGGCCGATTCCGTAAGTCAATAATAACAAAACCGCATAGATAAAATTAGTTGTGGCGACTTTGAAGGTTATGGCCAGAATCGGCGCCATATAGGCGAAGGTGCAGGGGCCTAAAGCAATCCCGAATATTAATCCCAATAAAAACGCCGCCAGCCAGCCCTTGCGCTTGCTTGTGGACGAGATTCCGGACCAGGGCAACGGAATGACTCCGAGCAGATGAAGCCCTATAACGAAAAAGATTATCGCTACGATATAGTTCCCGTAAGGCCCTATATCGCCTGCCATCCGCCCGATGGCGGCGGTAATCAGGCCTATCAACGCAATAGTAATAAGAATCCCCGAAGCGAATAATACGGATAACCCAAAAGCGCGCCTGACGGATTTATCGCTATCCTGGCTGATAAACCCGACCACAAGCGGGATACTGGCTAAATGGCAGGGGCTCAATAAGACGCTCAATATCCCCCAGATAAAAGAGGCGGTCAGAGCCAAAGACGGGCTGGATTCCAAAAGCCGGTTCAGATAAGTGAATACATCCTGAATCATTTTAGTTGACTCCCAATTCATTCAGTTTCTCTATGATTAAATCCTTCTCCAGAAATCCTTCGTGCCGCCAGACCTCCTGTCCGGATTTATTAAAGAATATTTGGGTCGGAATCATATTGACGGCATATTGTTCGGTCAACTCGCTGTATTTATCAATATCAAAAATAAATATCTCTGCCCTGCCTTTATAAGCTGCTGATAATTCATCTAATATGGGTTTCATTGCCTTGCAGGGAATACAGGTGCCCCGGCCAAAATCAGCCAGCACCGGCCGGCCGGTTTTCAAGGCGCGGTCTAACGGATTAACCGCAGATTCTTCTGGTTTTATACCTGCCGTTTGGAAAGACCTGTGATACTGCTTAACAATAATAACTGCCGCTACTGCTAAGATTAACACACTTATCAACAACACCTTCCATAATACCTTGGCTTGATTATGTTTCATATCCCCTCCCCCTATTTAGTCAATTTTGTAGTTATCAACGTAGTAATCTCAGCCTTGCTGGGCAGTTTGCCGGAAGTCTTGACCTCGCCATCTATGACCAGCGCCGGGGTCATCATAACGCCGTAGTTCATTATGTCAGCTATCTTCTCCACCTTGACAACCTCTGCCTGAATACCTAATTCTTTGACTACTTCATTGGTTAGCTCGGTTAGCTTCTTGCACTTGGGGCAACCGGTGCCCAAAATCTCTATCTTCATAGCCACTCCTTTTATACCTCAGTAAACGGTTCAGGAACGCTGTAACCGCACGATTTCAGCAGCTTGACCAGCAAGTTGCGCTTGTCGTCATATTTTCCTGAGAACAATTCCGGGCAGTTCATTATGCCGGCCTCTTCCGCCGCCGCCTTTACACCGAACGCCAGGCAGGACGGCTGGCCGCACTTTCGGCAATTGGTTCCGGGCAAAAGCTTGTATACGTCCAGCGGCGTCAGCTTGTTGCGCCGCTCGTAGTTCGGCTTAATCGCATCGCGCCGCTCGTAACAATCATTTACTATGTCCTTAAACCAAATCATCAATTCATTGGCCTCTTTCAGGTCAACCACCTTGCCGGCCGCCAGTTGCCTGGGCTGGACCCCGATTAACCGGCCGTCACGCTTCATAGTAATGCACGGTCCGTCGTGGTTATAAATGGATTCCTCAACCACCGCATTTATATAAGGCATCATCTCCGAAATATCAGAATCCAGCTCGGCGATGAACCTGATTCTTTCAGGCATGGCGATGCAGGGCATTGTCTGAACCAGTTTGACTTCATTTAAATATGCCATTCAAATATTCCTTTGCGTTCTCTGCATCTCCGCGGTGAATATTATAGCCACGCCCCGTAAATCATCCCGGTGATTGTGGCCATTATAACCACTAATAAAACATAAACCAGCGTCTTCCTAGTGCCCATAATGCTTCTCAAAACCAGCATAGCAGGAAGCGATAAAGCCGGTCCGGCTAATAGCAGCGACAGGGCCGGACCTTTGCCCATACCAGAGCCGATTAATCCCTGCAGAATCGGTATCTCGGTCAGGGTGGCAAAATACATCAGAGCTCCGGCGAATGCGGCAAAGAAATTAGACCACAGGCTATTGCCGCCTACCAGATACTGAATCCACTCGTTCGGAACCAGCGCCTGCTTTCCCGGCCGGCCCAATAGTATTCCCGAAACAAATACCCCGGCCAAAAGCAGAGGGAATATCTGCTTGGCAAATCCCCAGCTGGAATCCACCCAAAAACCCAATTCATCCCTGCGGAACCATTTTGCCAGGATAAATACCAGGACAATAATCAGCCCGCCTGAGATAAACCACTTTGCATTATAAATACTTTGCCATAAGGGAATGGACTCATCCTTGCCCCAGTTGGCAAAGACCAGAATCCCGCACATCACGGCGAAATAAAAAACGTTCATCAGCAATGTCCGATTCCCTTTTCCCTCTTCCGGAATAACCACATCCGGCACTGATTGTTTGCTCAGTTCCTCTTTACGGAATATAAAATGCATTAATAACCCGATAATGACCGAAAAGGCAATCGCACCGACCGTCCTGGCAATTCCCATTTCCATCCCCAGCACCCGCGCGGTCAGGATAATCGCCAGGACATTAATAGCCGGACCAGAATAAAGGAATGCCGTGGCCGGTCCGATGCCGGCCCCGCGCTGGTAGATGCCGACAAATATGGGCAATACCGTGCAGGAACAGACCGCCAGAATCGTGCCCGAAACCGAAGCCACCGAGTAGGCCAGAAACTTGTTGGCCTTGGCCCCGAAATACTTCATCACTGCCACCTGGTTGACAAACACCCCTATCGCGCCGGCAATGAAGAAGGCCGGTACCAGGCAAAAAATCACGTGCAGGCGGGCGTAATCCTGAAGCATATAAAATGCCTCCATCAAAGCATTTTGCACCCGGATATGCTCAAAGGGCACAAAATAAAACAGCAGGAATACCGCCGCTATCAGAAATAGCTTGGCGCGCTCACTCATACTTTATTTGCACTTTCTGCACAATACCAGTCTGCTCTTAAGGTTCTTAAACCGCTTGCTCTCTTTCTTAAGTTCGCCAACGCCGGCCAGCGAGCCGGCCATAAACCGTGACAGCCCGGACAGGTATCTCCGGAGCACACGCTTGTCTATCTCATACACCGTCCACTTGCCGTCCCGGCGAGATTTTAGCAGGTTATGGTATTTGAGTATGGCCAGGTGCTGTGAGATGCAGGGCTGGTTAATCCTGCAGATATCCATCATCTCGCATACGCACAGCGGTCGAATCGACAGAAGCTTGATAATCTTAAGCCGGGTCTGGTCCGAAATCAATTTCCCGAAAGCAGTGATATTATTCATCCGTTACTCCTTGTATACAATATCATATTCGCATATACGCATAAACATATATTGATACAAATAATTGTCAAGAAATAATCGGAATATTATTCGCCTTAAGCGGTTGGAAATATTTTCGGCAAGGCACGGCACCGGACCGGTTCGCCTTTCTTGCCCAGGCATAGGTTGCAGGAAACGCAGGTCGAGGTTGTCTTTCCCTTTTTAAGCTTCAGCCCAAACTGCGGGTCGATGATGAACGGCCGGGACATCGAGACCAGGTTAATGCCCTTGCCGGAAACAACCTTCTCCATCACCGCGCAGGAACGCATCCCGCCCACTAATGCCAGCGGGAATCCGGGCAATGCCGACCGGAACCGTTCGGCCTGTTCCAGAAAATACGCCTCCCCGGCCTCGCCCTGCTCGCCGGGGCGGGCGGGCGACTTGTCCGGAATGCCCTTGCGGATAATCGTATCAAGGGTCACTCCCCCGCTTATCTCTAAGGCATCCAAACCGGCTGTTTTCAGTAATTTCGCCGTGGCGATACTCTCATCCACGGTCATACCGCCCTCGATGGATCGGCTGTTAGAATGTAATGAGTTACAGCCGACCATACTCGGCAGTAAGTCGCTTTTCTCCAACTGCCGAAGTATGCAATCCTCGCAGTTCATCTTAGCCCAGATGTGAAACCCAGACCCGGTGCGCTGTCTGATTAGTTTTATTACTTCAATCAGGAACCGCGCCCGGTTTTCCACGGAGCCGCCCCAATCATCAGTCCGCCGGTTAAACATCGGCGACAGGAACTGAGAACACAGATACCCATGCGCCGCGTGTATCTGGACTCCGTCAAACCCGGCTTCCTGGGCCCGGACCGCCGCCTTAACAAAAGCATCGATAAGATATGTGATATCAGCCGGTCCGGCCTCCTGCGGCGGATATTGGCCGCGTTGTTCCTCGTTGGGGTCAAGCCAAACAGCCACAGGCCGTTGCTCTATAATTGCCCCGGGCGCGTACCGGCCGCAATGGCTTATCTGGGCCAGTATCCGCGTCTCATATTTGTGCACCGTATCGGTCACAAGCTTCAGCGGCCCAATCGCTGCATCGGTTTCCAGAGAGCTCATCTGCAAACCGGCCCTGCCGCGGATGTCCACAGAGGTATGTCCGGTGATAATGGTGCCTATCTCGCCGCCGGCCAGCAGCTTGTAGAGATTAACTAACCGTTCTGTAGCGATGCCGTCCTTATCCACCATCCGCTCGGCCGTGGCTGAACGAACTATCCGGTTCTTGACTTCGATATTGCCTATCCTGGTAGGTTCGAATAAAACTGACATAACCGATATGCTATAGTTCGACGACCCATTGTCAATATTATTTTGACAGAGCAACCAAAATTATGTAAATAGATTTAACGAAAAAATAGATTATAGTAATACTCTGTGTTCTCTGCGCCTCCGTGGCTGATTTATGAAAATCGCTTACTTTGACTGTTTCTCCGGCGCCAGCGGTGATATGATTATTGGCGCCCTTCTGGACGCCGGACTACCGCTTCCCGCACTCCGGAAAACCCTGGGAAAACTGCATCTAAAACCGGCCGTAAAAATCCGCTGTTCTAAAATAGAACGCTGCGGGCTGATGGGCACAGGGTTCAGCCTGGCCACGGACGATAAGCACCTTTCATACAACCAAATGATCAACATCATCAAACGAAGCACCCTCAGCCCCCGTGTTAAGTCCGACAGCCTAAAAATATTAGCCCGGCTAATGGCCGCAGAACAGCGCGTCCACCACGGCTCATACAAGGGTAAAACCGAATTTGCCGAACTGGGCGGTATCGACACAGTCGTTGACATAACCGGCGCCGTCGCGGGCATAGAAGCTTTGGGCATTGATAAAATTTACCTGTCACCGCTGCCCCTCTCAGGCGGCACCGTCAAAAACCATCATGGCACATATCCGGTGCCCGGCCCGGCGGCCATGGAACTCCTTAAGGGATTTGAGGTATTCCACAGCCCGTTGCAGTCCGAACTGGTCACTCCGACCGGGGCGGCGATACTGACCACATTGGGACGGCCGGCCGAACGGATGCCCCTTATGACCATCCTAAAAACCGGCTACGGCGCCGGCACAAAGGAAATACCCAACCAGCCCAATATGCTACGGGTATTGATAGGCGAATCCAACGTCAAAGCTGATTCTGACACCGCCTGGGCGCTGGAAACAAATCTGGATGACGTCACCGGCCAGACCGTCGGGTACTTGATAGAAAAACTGCTGGGCGCAGGCGCGCTGGACGCGGTCGCCATCCCGATACAGATGAAAAAATCCCGGCCCGGCATATTATTACAAGTCCTGTGCCAGCCGGACAGCATCGCTGAAATAGAAAAAATTATCTTTACAGAAACTCCTACATTTGGTATCCGTAAATATCAGGTCCAACGGACTAAGCTGGCCCGCGAGGTAATCAAGATACAAACGCCTTATGGCAAAATCGGTGTGAAGCTCGGCAGGTTAGACGGCAAGGTTACCAGCGTCTCGCCTGAATACGAAGATTGCCGGGCCGCTGCGATAAAACATAAGGCGCCATTGAAGGAAGTAACCCAGGCGGCCAAACGACTGACCGCTACAGTATTTAAGCGCTAGTCTATTGGTAATCAGTGTAATCTGTGGCTTAATACCCGGTGGTGTAATTGGTAACACAAGAGATTTTGGTTCTCTTATTCCTGGTTCGAGTCCAGGCCGGGTAGTTTTTCCGGGCAGCAAGCCTTTCAGCTATCTATCCTTGATTATTATCTTTGTTTCCGGCAATTTGGTCGGCTTCCACTTCCGCGCCAGAGGCTGAAGCGCAAAAATATTTTTGTTGTGGTACTGGCGCATAAAACCCCAGCAAGATGTTTCCGGCGGGTCTTTATGGTCAGCGTCGTCGCAGAGCTTTGACGCTCCCGGGTCGCTGCTCATGATGCAGTGTTTGCAGTTTTCACAGTGCCCGTGCCGTTTATACTTGAAGTGAATCAGTTCGTGGAAGAAGGTGTATGCCAATATCTGGCCCGGTGCTTCTATTGTGTACTCCAGCGTTATGGCGTAGTAAGCGCCCGGCTTAGCCTTCATCGAATCCTTATTGACGATAGTGAAATCCGCGGGGCCGCCCTTGTCCGTTATCGTAACCTGCTCGACGTACATCTGCCCCTCAGTCAGCTCCCACATAAAACTCGATGCCTCCTTGGCCCGTTCGCCCCACGACTCAAGGAAGGCCTTATCCGCATCGCCGATGTAAGCCGCGGTAAGCACCCAACCGTAGGCCGGATGGCGCGTCCGCTTAATCTTGTCTATCTCGTCGGGCTTCAGCCATTTCCCCTCGAAGAACATCAGCCCTTTAGACTCCTGCTCGGACTCATACGTCACCCACTTATCTTTCACCTTCTTATCGCCCAGGGCTTTCCGGGCCGCTTCGTGCTCCGCATCTAACTCCACCGTTTTCCGCCACTCCTGCCGGGCCTGCCAGGCCAATCCTTTGTCCTTGCACCATTGCCCAAGCTTGAAGTGCCCCTCGGCCGTGTCTTCATACTCGCCCTTCTTCAGGTTATAGTCGTCATAAAGCGTTTTACCGGCCGTTCGGCGCACGATATCGCTCACTTGCACGGTGATAGGTCCATCCTTGTAAGTCAGGATTGTCACCTCGTCGGCGTTCTCACTATCCGGAACGATGCTCCCGACAAGCTTTCGTTTATCGGCCGTGGTAATCTCATCGGCCCGAACCGAACTGCCAAGAATCAACAACAGTATCAGAAAAACAATATATCGCATAACACTGGTATTATATGCTGGGCCCATCCCGCCTTCGCCTAACTTCTTCTCAATGGTACATTTGCTGAATATCGGTAGCATAATTAAGTTTTGCCAGCTTAGTTAATTATTTTATCTTACTTCGGCATTCTGCTATCATCTTGCGTATCTGTTCTGCCTGTGGATGGTTCGGCGCCAGCTCCAAGAGCTTTTCCCAATCTGCAATAGTTTTACTGAACTCCTTTTTCCGATAATAAACTAAACCCCTATTTTGATATGCTGTTATATTTCCAGGGTCAATCCGGATTGCCTCAGTAAGGTCGGGAATAGCCTTATCCAACTCTTCCCTATTAATATAGGCAGCTCCACGATTAAGATATGCTAATAATAATTTGGGGTCAAGACGGATTGCTTGGGTATAATCTGCTATTGCCTTGTCTAACTCGCCCTTAGTGCTATACATAAAGCCGCGGTTGTTGTATGCCATAGCATGCTTAGGGTCAAGCCGGAGCGCCTCGTTATAGTCGGCAAACGCCTTGTCTAATTCTCCCTTAGCGGCATAAGCAGCCCCGCGGTTAGTGTATAGCTGTGCATATTTAGGGCCAATCCTGGCTGCTTTATCATACTCTGCAATGGCCTTATCAAATTCTCCTCTTGCCTGATAGACATCGCCGCGATTTTGGTAAGGTTCCGCATAATCGGGATTAAGTTCTATCGCCTTATTATAGTCGGCAAACGCTTTATCTATAGCCCCTCTTTTTTGATAGATAGTGCCGCGGTTGCTGTAGGCCGGCGCATTTCTCGGGTCCAACCCTGTTGCCTTTGTGTAGTCGGCAATGGCCTTGTCAAATTCTTCCATTATTTGATAGGCATAGCCGCGGTTGTAGTAGACTTCAGAACTATCGGGTTTAAGTTCCATAGCCCTGTTATAATCAGCAAGCGCCTTATCTATATCCCCTCTTTTTTGATACATAAGGCCGCGGTTGTTATAGGCTTCATAAAATTTCGGGTTCAGTTCTATTGCCTTATCATAGTCGGCAAACGCTTTATCCATTTCTTTCTTGTCCTTATAGATAACACCGCGGTTGTTGTAAGCCATGTCATATTCCGGATAAAGTTCTATTGCTTTAGTATAACTTTTGATTGCATCATCATATTGCTTTTTATCTTCTTCAATAATCGCCCTGGCAAAATACGCGATATGGCTTTTCGGGTCGTATTCCAACACCTTTTTAAAATCAGGAATGGCTTCCTCGAGTTTATTATAAATCTGTTTTTTAATCTGCGCCCGTTCATAATAAGAATACGCCAGGGTCGGGGTAGTTTCAATTGCCTTGGTGAAACACCCGTATGCTTTGTCTATTAATTCCCGATATTTATCAGAGCTCTGGTTTCCCGCGAGTCCGGACTCCATTTTTTCCTTATAAGCATATCCAATGGCCTGGTAGGCATCGCCGAAGGTAGGGTCTATAGCCAGCGCATCCTGGGCAAGCTTTATCTTCTGGTCCGGGGTCGGCGCGCCGGCCGCCCGGTCCAGGATGGCCTTGGCCTCAGCCCTTAAATCCACGGCTTTCTGCGCCTTAGCCGCGGCTTCCTTGGCCTGCTTATCTTCCTGCTGCTTTTTATCTTCCTGCGCCTTGATAATCTTCTCGCTCTTCTTGAGCAAAGATTGCATCTTCTCGTCCCCCGGCGACAACGCCAGGACTTTATCGCACCAGGTCTTTGCCTCGTCGTAGCTCTTGGACTCAAACGCCTTTTCTGCCTCAGCCCGATAAGAATCTATCTCTTTCTTCTTTCCGGCTGATGAAACCATTAATCCAATCACTACCGCAATGACAACGACTATGGCGCCGGCTGTTGCCAAACCGGCTATCTTGTTCTTGGTCGCCTTAATCCAGAGCTTGCTGATAGAAGATGTCCGTTTGGCAATAATGGACCCCCCTTCCAAATACCTCTTCAGGTCCTGGGCTAATGCGCCTGCGGTCTGGTAGCGTTTTGCCTTATCCTTATTCAGGCACTTCAGGCAGATGGTCTCAAGGTCTTTGGGAATCATCCTCATAATCGTGGAAGGCGCGGGCGGCTCATCGTTGATTACCTTGGACAGGACTTCATATATCTCCTTGCCGATGAAAGGCACACGGCCGGTGATGCAGTGGTATAGCGTCGCGCCTAAGGAAAAGATGTCGGAGCGCGGGTCAATCTCGTCCTTCCGGCCCATCGCCTGCTCCGGCGGCATATAGTCCGGCGTCCCAACCGTAGTGCCGGTCATAGTCAGCGAGCGGTCCAGGCCGGTGAGTTGCTTGACCAGCCCGAAGTCGGCGATATATGCCTTACCCTGGTTATCCACCAGGATATTGGCCGGCTTGATATCGCGATGGATTATCTTCTGGCTATGGGCGTAATGAAGCGCCGAAGCAACCTGATAAATAATCCTGGCAATATTCTGAGCGTTGGGTTTCTGTTTTGATGCGATGAGCTTGTCCAAACCCGCGCCCTCTATAAAATCCATTGTAAAATAATGCTGTTTGTTTATTACGCCGGCTTCGTAGACCTGCACGATATTAGGGTGTTTGAGTTTGGCGACTGCCGATGCCTCGCGCTGGAAGCGCTCAAGGAGTTCGGCATCATTTGAAGTGATAACCTTGAGTGCCACCCTGCGGTTCAGGGCCGGGTCAAGGGCTAAGTAAACCGCGCCCATACCGCCTTGCCCCAGTTTCCGCTCAATTGAGTATTTACCAAAGGTAGTAGCCATAGTTACCTGTATATTTACCCCGTTAGAGATAGGTCGCCTTGGGCGACCGTATCATCTCTAACGGGGTGAACCAAATGCAGTTGACATATAAACCTGTCAGGAACTATTGCGTATTAATCCAAAATATCAACTTCTTCGGCTGACAGTATAGCATATCCTATAAATTAATCAACAAACGAAGGTAATTCTCGGGGTATTACAGGCGCTTCCGTGCCACACGAAAATCCTTGTCTTCTCTGCCCCCTACATACTACCTATTAGTGCTGGTTAGAGCCTGTGAGTTA
>JAZDFB010000080.1:0-3789 GCA_043808305.1 Planctomycetota bacterium
GCGGATTATCCATAAACACGGCGGACGGGTCTGGGCCGAAGGCAAAGTCGGAGAAGGGGCTACATTCTATTTTAGCCTGCCGGCTGGCAGGTGATTACGATGATAAAGAAAGGAGAATTTATGAAAGAGAACGAAATGGAAATCCTCCTGGTTGAGGATAATAAAACCGATGCGGAACTGACCACCCGGGCGCTCAAGACGTGTAATTTAGCCAATAATCTTATCTGGGTCAAAGACGGCGCGGAAGCCCTGGATTTTGTCTTCGCCCGCGGTGTTTACGCCAACCGGAATATAAACGATAAACCGAAGGTAATATTGCTTGATTTGAGATTGCCTAAGGTGGACGGGTTAGAAGTCCTGCGCCAGATTAAAGCCAATGATAAAACCAAGATGATTCCGGTAACCGTGCTGACTTCTTTCAAAGAAGAAAGAGACATAGTCGAAAGCTACAAGCTCGGCGTTAACAGTTTTGTCAGCAAGCCGGTGGAGTTTGAGAAGTTCGTCAAGGCGGTTTCAGAATTGGGGCTCTATTGGCTCTTGGTAAATAAACCTCCGGTGGGTTAAGAATTAATAGCGACGGGGTTTGGAATCAGATAATTCATATTACCTGAATCCTGACCAATTATAAGGAGGGTGTTGTGAAAAGCCAGATTAAAATCCTGCTGCTGGAGGATTCTAAAACCGATGCCGAACTGGAAGAGCGAGAGTTGCGCAATGGAGATTTAGACTTTATTTCCAGGCGCGTGGAATCTAAGGAAGATTTCCTGGAAGCCCTAAATGATTTCCGGCCGGATTTAATTCTTTCGGATAATGCCCTGCCTTCTTTTAACGGGTTAGCTGCATTGGCAATTACTCAGGAAAAATATCCGGACGTGCCGTTTATCTTTGTTAGCGGCACTATAGGCGAAGACCGTGCGGTTGAATCGTTGAAACACGGAGCCACGGACTATGTCCTTAAAACCAATCTAAATAAACTTGTCCCGGCCGTCCATCGGGCATTGAATGAAGCTAAAGAGCGCGTTGAGCGCAAAAAGGCGGAAGTGGCATTAAAAATGCATTCCCTGCTGTTGGATAACTCCACCGACTCCATCTTCCTTCACGACGACCAGGGCCGCTTTATTTATGTCAACAAGTCCGCTTATGAAACCCGCGGCTATACCAGAGACGAATTAATGAAAATGACCCTGATTGATCTGGATACGCCGGAATATGCCAAACTGATTAAGCCGCGGATAGAAGAAATAACCGAAAAAGGCAGTCTTATGTTTGAGGCCGCCCAGCGCCGCAAGAATGGTTCCGTTATGCCGGTTGAAGTCCACGCTTCACTGATTAAGCTGGAAGGCAAAAAGCTTTTTCTGGCAGTAATCCGCGACATCACTGTGCGCAAACAGGGCGAGGAGATACTGAAAAAACAACATCTTATCACTAACTCTATCATAAACAGTCCGCTTGACACCATTATTTTTGCCCTGGACCGGGAATATCGGTATGTCGGTTTCAACGAGAATCACCGCCGGGAAATGAAGCAGGTTTACGGCGCTGATATACATCTGGGCGATAATATGCTTGACCTGATTACCGTTCCCGAAGTCAAACCGGTTGCCAGGGCGAGTATGGAGCGGGTTTTGCGCGGCGAAAGTTTCCGGGATGTCCAGCATCAGCCCAATACCGATATTTGGTATGAATTCCGCTGGAGCCCGATTAAAGAAACGAATGGTTCGGTGATAGGTATTTCCGTTTTTGTAAATAACATCTCCGATCGTAAAAAAGCTCAATATGAACTTGAAAGGCGTAATGATACCCAAACCGTAATTAATAATATCTTGCAACTATCGCTCGAAAATATTTCTTTGGATGAATTACTGAGGACCACGCTTGATATGATACTGGCCATCCCGTGGCTGGCCCTGGAATCCAGGGGCTGTGTCTTCCTGGCGGAAAACGAGCCCGAGGCGCTGGTGATGAAGGCCCAGCGCGGCATTGCCGATATCCTGGTAAAAACCTGCGCCCGGGTGCCTTTCGGCAGGTGCCTCTGCGGGTGCGCCGCCTTGACCCGGAAAGTGGTATTTGCCGATAAGGTGGACCATCGCCACGAAACAAGATACGACGGCATCATTCCGCACGGGCATTACTGCGTGCCGATTATCTTCGGCGATAAAACCCTCGGCGTAATAAATATCTACGTCAAAGAAGGCCACCCACGCAATCAATTTGAAGAGGATTTCCTGACCGCCGTTGCCAATACGCTGGCCGGTATTATCGACCGCAGGAAAATGGTGGAAGAAAAAACAATTATTCAAGAGCAGTTGCTTCACGCGCAGAAAATGGACGCGGTCGGCCGGCTGGCCGGCGGGGTGGCCCACGATATAAATAATATCCTGACCGTGATAGACGGCTACTGCGCTATGACGCTGGATGATTTCAAGGATAACCAGCCGCTGGTAGACAATATCCGGCCCATCCGCAAGGCCGTGGAACGGGCGGCCGTCTTGACCCAACAACTGCTGGCCTTCAGCCGTAAACAGCCGATGCAGGCTGTGGCGCTGAATTTTAATAGCCTGATAACCGAGATGGCTAAGATGTTCCAGCGCGTTATTAACAAAAACATAAAATTAATTATTGATTTATTCCCTGAATTAAACAACATTCAGGCTGACCGCAGCCAGATAGAGCAGGTGATAATGAACCTGGCCATAAACGCCCGGGACGCCATGCCAACCGGCGGACAGATGATTATTAAAACAGCCAATATCAGCCTAAGACCGGAACAGGCGCAGAATATGCCGGGCGCCCGGCCGGGGAATTTTGTCAGGCTGGAGGTGTATGATACCGGCACCGGGATGGACCAGAAAACAATCAGCCACCTTTTTGAGCCGTTCTTTACCACCAAGGAACGCGGCAAGGGCACCGGGCTGGGATTATCCGTCGCTTACGGTATCGTCAAACAACATAACGGCTGGATAAATGTCCGGAGCGAACCCGGCAAGGGCTCGGTCTTCAGCGTCTATCTGCCGGTAGCCGCATCCGGCCAACCGGGCAGTAAGCCAAAAATACGGGCATTCAAGCCCATTACAACCAGCCCGCGGATACTGGTGATAGAAGACGATACGTCTATTATGGAAATCACCGCCTTTGGCTTAAGGAAAAGCGGTTATCAGGTGTTTGAGGCAAGCACTATTGCCCAGGCGCGGAAAATCTTTGAACGGGAAAAGGGCGATTTTGATGTCATCTTCAGCGATGTCGTCCTGCCTGACGGGAACGGCGTCCAGTTAGTCGAGGAATTATTAGCCGTCAACAAGAAAATAAGGGTTATCCTTAGCAGTGGTTATGTGGACGACCCGGCGCAGCTGAAGGTCATCGAGGATAAGGGCTATAAATTCCTGTCCAAGCCGTACAATATCACCCGGTTGACTAACGCTATCCTCAAAGCGCAATAAGAATTGGTACATAACCTGTAATCACGAATAAACACGAACCCCGCTGGGAATAAGCGGGGTAACGTGCCAGTAATGTTATATTCTAATTGCATCAGTCTATAACTAACTGGCACTAACAGTGACTTGTACGAGACCTGAAGAGACTGATTTATATAGGTAAGCTCCCCGAACGGGGCAGGGTAGGCGCAGAGTTCCACTCTCGGCAAGTCCTGATAGGACATAAAATTTAGCCGATAATTTCATTTTTTACTTGATATTATAACCTGTTGTGCTATACTAACTGATGTAATATAAAAGGAGAAAACTTATGAGTAATCACAAGTCCTTATTAAAAGAACCGGAACTTATTATC
>JAZDFB010000081.1:0-3170 GCA_043808305.1 Planctomycetota bacterium
AAGACTATTATTTCATTTTTCCGGCGCGCTGAAAACTGCCTTGGTTTTATCTGTGGTAACGGTCTTAACTGCCCGAAAACCCTCAACCTGCCGGCTCAAATAATCATAACTGCGAAATTTGGTGTTATAGACTTCCGGATGAATAACAGTATCCATAACAAATGGCGCTCCCATTTCCTTGCGGTAATCAGGGTCCAAAAGAAAACTTCCTCCCCGGATAACCCGCGCGGCCTGAAAACGTTTCAATACCGGAAGATTAAAATATAAGCTCTGGCCCGCGCCGATAGGATCAACCTGTTTAGCATCGCCCGCATAGAAATCATTGTACCAGTCGTTGCACCATTCCGCGGCATTTCCGCTGAGATCGCAGATGCCGAGTTTACTATCTCCTTTGGGAGAAAAACTGCCCACAGGCGTAGTATCTACGTCAATCGGATTCTTGACATTGTGCCTGATATTCGCGTACGAATCGTCTCCCAGATCATTACCCCAGGGAAAGCTGCGGCCGTCATCATAGGCAGCAGCATATTCCCATTCCGCTTCAGTAGGAAGCCGGTAACCGGTCTTACCGTAAACCTGGCAGGACCAGTCATCGAGATTGTATAAAGGATTCAACCCTTCTTTTTCACTGAGCATATTACAGTAAAAAGCCGCTCCATACCAGGTCACCTCAACTACAGGGTAATTCTCCTTGCCGGAATGAGCTTTAAAAAGGTTGTCCTCGAAAGCGATCTGGGAATGCTCGTCAAAAACATCCTGGTATTTTTGCGGCGAATTCGATATCCCTCTGGCTTCGCTCCGCTTGGCGTTCCCGGACAAAACAGCCCTGTCCAGATAACCTTTTTCCAAAGCATAATTGAGCATATCGGCATACTGCTGATTGGTCACTTCGTACTTGCCAATATAAAAATCATTTGTCAGCGTCACTTCATGCACAGGCTGGGCATTGTAGAAATCCTTACTGCCCATCTGAAACGCACCTGCAGTAACCTTAACCATTTCAAGCTGGGCAGGCTCAGGCTTTGCCGCCTCCGGCTTAGCTGCTTCCACTTCTGAAAACGCATTCTGGGAAATAATCCACAATCCCAACCCGATCCCAGCCACCCCGCACAGCAATATTATTAGTTTTTTCATCTTGCCTCCCAATCACTATAACGATTATAGCGTTAGAATCCTAATCTACAACCACTATTTTTGCCATCCTCGCTTTTTGGAAAGTTCGCCGCAAAGCGCAGCGAAACGCGCAAATATTTCGGAGCCGGGCTTGACCAGACCCCGCCTCTGTTGCCGGCACCAGCACCGTCTTTACCGGGCCAGTTGGCGGCATTACAGAAACCTTCCGCATCAAGTTCACCGTCGCCGTGCTGTCCGTCGTAAACGCGGCCGAGCTTATGGCCTATAGTAACACATCTTTCCCAGACGTTGCCGGAAAGATTGCGCACACCGTAATAAGAAGCGCCGTCATTAATTCTCTGGGAAACGCCATCGTGACGGCTGTTTTCAAAAAGCTCGCCTGACACCGGGCCTTCAAATCCGGGGTTATCCGGAACTGTCTTTTTGCCCACATCAAAAGGAGCAATACCTCCGCCAAAACAAGCATTCACCACTCCTGTCTGCGGGACTTTCTTCTCGTATCCAGAGCCGTCTCCTCCGTCAAATGTTTCAACACGGCCTATGTCCTGGGTCATGGGACTGCCCCAGGCCAATTCATCTACGATTGCCTCTTTCGGTCCGCGAGCTGCTTTTTCATATTCCAGTTCCGTGATCGGCCGCAATCCTGCCCAGTCGCCGATGGCGGCGATGTTCAACCAGGACATAAAATTCACCGCGCGCGCCGGAGCATAAGTATAGAACTTTACGGGTTCAACAATACCGTTGCCTTTTTTAGCACAAACAATAGCATTACGCAAATGCTCCTCTTGGCTATTAGTCTTGACATAATAATTCTTTACCTCGTCTTGGCTGATATCAGCTTCTACCATGCTCTGCTGTTGTTTTCTCGTGAGCGTGTTAAGAAAATCAACAAACTGCTGCGAGGACAATTCATATTTCATGATCCAAAAAGCTTTAAAGCCTTTCGGGAACTCTTTGGGTATCGTAAACGGCGTATCTTCGCGGCTTCTGGGATTATCCTGATCGCAAAACAACGCGCCGTCTACTTTATCAACCAGTATCGGATCTTCCGACTTTATCAGATATGAGCCATTATTCGGATATGTATACAGAGTGTTATCCGGGCCGTCCGGGCCTTTGGGATCTCCTGCATAATACTTATCCTGCGGCACATAGACCATTTCCAAGCCAAAAACTTTTACTTTGGTCTTCATTACCTGATCAGCGTTCAGGCCATCGTTAGTATAATCCCAGGCCAGCTGAACATTCCTGGCAATAACATTACCGCTGCCTTTGGTCTTAAATAAGAATGCGCCTTTTTTCTCATCAGGCACCCACATTCCAACTTCGGGATTCTCGCCTTTTGAAAAACCGGCGGGAGTTTGATCCGCATAATCGAACCCTGTGCCGCTGGCAGCCTTTAAAGACACATGCTTCCATATACCGTCCGGTGTCTGAAATTTCGCAAATAACCATACGCCATCAGAATTCGTCTCGTTCTTCCACGCATTATCCCATGAAACAGTACACCGCACTTTCGCCGCTTTTCTTTCCGTATTCACTTCGCTTATCATGCAATTGTCAATCCGTAAGTGGCTGGCAAAACCCATACAAGGGACAAACACCAGAATTAATACTGCCGTTAAAATACTTAAACCCCAACGTTTCATATATCCTCCTTGTCAATATCGCCATTGCGAACCCCAAAGGGACAAAGCCTACAGACAGGCAATCATTTTAATGACCGGGAACTTTGACTGATTTATACTGTTCGAACCCGCCTGAACGCGCGCTTTGAAAAGCGCTCACCAGCCCCCAAAAGGTAGCAGCTATCAATCCCGCTGCAAGAAAATTAAACTGCGAGCGAAACACATCCTGTCCAGGAAAAGCTGATGCCGCCTTCAAGATTACCGGTGATAAAAACTGCCCCAGATATATCCCGCAGCTGACTATTGCCATAGAAAGCGCTCGCCCCTGTTCCGGAGTTATGCGGGCGACACGCAAAAGCAAAATCGGCATCAGGATACCGGAACTGAATCCTATACACAGCATTGAGA
>JAZDFB010000082.1:0-27533 GCA_043808305.1 Planctomycetota bacterium
TCCCTTGAATTCCTTAAACATCTGGTAACCAACCGGCACAACAGTTTTAATTCCTTCGCTCGTTTTCTTGTCGCCTTTGTCTTTTTTGTCCGCATTTGATTTTTCAGGTACAAAACCACCTTCGTCATCAGCGCAAAGCTCATCTGCTCCGGTAAGAGGCAAGGTTGGGACAAGAGATGATTTTTCAACTGGTTCCAAAATTTCAAGCATCCAGTTTTCAATAAAGTTAGGATAATTCGTCATTATCTTAAATTCAGCCGCTTTTACAAGCTTACCCTGTGCAAGTTCCATAACTTCCGGACTCAAAGCAAGCCCAAGCTCAGAAACGACCTCCATTGACTCCGATGACCTCTTTACCATTGTATCAAGTTTTGCTGGCGGCACCATACCTTTAACAGTTGCTTCCCGCCCAAAACCATCCCTGGCCCATAACCGTACAGCTGGATCATCCAATCTCACGGATATTTCGCCAGTATATCCTTTAACCGGATCAATGGATAAGCTTTTTTCGTTAATAGTAACGGCAATATTCTGCAATCTCATCTCTTTTGTTTCACCGGCACCCCAACTTAAAGGTATTTCAGATTTACCAACAGTAATCCTGGGTATACCTTCTTTAACGGTTATAAAGACGGTAAATGAAGCATTTCTTCTTTCAGATGCCTCAGTTGAAACGGTCCTTATCCCAAAATTAATCTTTTCCAGGCTGGCGCCTCCAGTAAACCTGACTACTGCCGGATTCATAGTCGTTATTTTACTGTTAAACGGCAGTGAATTCTGGTCAATTTTAAGAATTTTAGTCTGGGGCTTTATCCCAGCTATATGATATTTACCATCTCTATCCGTAATTATGGTTATACCATCTTCGGTCATTATCTTGACATTAGCCATTCCAACTTCGCCTTCATCCTGAATACCGTCCCCATTAGCATCCATAAATACCTTCCCGATAATGGTCGAATAATCAAAAAGCGGATCAGGTATCACTCTGACTTTAGCAATAGCCTCATTTGATATCTCGCGCCCGTTATAATAGGCCGCCGAAGCAATATTCTTGTATTCTCCGAATAACGCTCCTGCACCAACCACTAATTGATACCTTAATGTAATCGTATCGGTGGAAGTTCCTTTGGCAGTAAGGTTACCAAGAGAGAACATCTTAGTTGCGCCACCGGTCGGTTCAAGCGTTCCGCCTTGGCGCGACCAATCAGCGTTACCGATCTTGGCAACAGCGCTGTTTTTCACATACTTAAGCCCAGGCGGCGTTATGTCATGAACGTAAACATCCTTAAGCCTTGTGGTACTTTCATTAGAAACTTTAACTTCATATGTTACTACTTCTCCGACCGATACTTCTTTCTTGTTTGCTTTCTTGGTTATCTTAACCAAGTTGCTTGTTGCATCAAGAGGAATATCAATGTCCCATGCGCCAGCAGCAACGGTAAATGTAGTGGTGCCACGAGCAATATTCTTATCTTTATCCACGCCAGCCTCTTGAACTTTTCGGCCCAAAGCCGTCATTGTGTCTGTGTTGCCCGGGAATACGTAATTGGCATTTGCCGCTCTCAGGCGATACTCACCAACAAGAACATTCCACTGATAACGGCCGTTTGATCCGGTAACATAAGGATTTGTATTCGCCACGAGCGGAGTCCCCGCATCATCGTCATCATCCACCCAAATCGGACTTCCGATTTCAATCCCCATGCGGGCAGTTATCCATCCGGATAGCGGGTGGTTATATTCCAGCGTCACAGTCGCGTCTTTGATAGGTTCACCGGTTACGGAATCATAAACTATACCTGTAGGATCAACAAAGAGCAACTCAATAATATCGCTGATACCACCGTTGCATGAAACAGAGAGAGACCTTACCCCGCCATTCAATTGCACGGTTAATTCATAAGAACCGCTGCTATCAACCGTTGCAGTAATAACCTCAAAATTATAAAGAGTTGATTGCCCTTTTGATTCCACATTTGCCTGGACCTCAACAACCGCTCCAGGCTTACCGTGGCCTTTGAGCGTTGTCCGCCCCCCAACCACAACCGTTCCAGTCACCGGTTCGCTAATCACCGGCACATCATCACTGGATGGGCTATCTGAAACAGTTAGATTGCTAATAGAAACACCTTCAATCTGGTCGCTGCTTACCGGTTTAAGCGAGATAACCGTTCCGATGGGAATGTCTGCAGGCAGTTTTAGGCGGTATTTACCGTTGACATCGGACAGGGTCTGCCCTAATAATTCGCCGGTTTTGGAATTAATTATATTAATCAGAACATTAGGTTTTGACTCGCCCATAACTACTGGCTTTTGCGCCACCATTTTGTTAGACCTTGGGCAGTCAATTGCAAGAGCCATATATTTGGTGCTGGTTTTAACGGTATCAGCAAATGCAGGGTTAGAAACACAAGATGCCCTCCCATAAACCGCATAAGTTGAGTTGCTTGCAACTGATAGAGACGGGGCTACTGTTAAAAGTATACTGGTGCTTCCGCCAGCTGATATTGAAGAACTAGTCCAGCCAAGACCGATAACCTGGCTGGTAATGTCGGTTAACAACTGTCCGGATTGCTCGTAATAACACACGGTCCAGTCGGAAGAACCGGCAGTTCCCGTTAGCAGGAAAGTATCGGAATAGTTACCATCATTCTGCAGGCGGATATAATAAGTAGTAGGTTCATTCATATCAACAGCATGCTTCTTGAACTGAACGCTGTCATCCGCAATATCTGCTTCCAAAACGATATACTGATTATCACCATCCTGGGCATCTATAAACTCTGTATCTCCTCTAATAGCCAAATCAACTTTGGTAGAAAGAGAAACCTGTGCACTTGCCCTAACTGTATCAGTGAGAGTCGGCTGGCCGACGCTGACGGCGGTTATATCTACATACTTAATCTCGTATGCACCAGGGGTATTTGAGGGACTAATCTGAACAATCATTTCGGTCGAAGAAAACGGCGCCAAAAGATATCCACTTGTTGATTCAATTTCCTGGCTATTTGCGCCGTAATAAGAGACTGTCCAATCCTGAGGATTTGACTGCTGACTGCCGATTGCCGAAACGGTTACACTGTCTTGGACATTACCTTCGTTGGTTATCTTAATGTAATAGGATACTGCAGCCCCATTAGCGACAGTCTGTGTTACGGTTTGTGAATTCACGTCAACATAAACATCTTCCCCGATGTAACTGCCATCGCCCTTAATAGCCAGGTTTATTTTATAAGTGGTTTTTACAGTATGGTCTATAGTAATGCTATCTACAGTTGAAGACTGGCTGCTTGTAGCTGTGATAGTAATCGGGTAATTTTCGCCGCTCAACAGGCCAGCAGATGCTTTGACCAATACCTTAATGGTTTCTGTACCACTGTAAGAAGCCAGCACGGCCGTGGCAAATGTGCTGGATATTACCGATTCAGTAATATCTGTATTATCAAGCTTGTAATAAGAAACTGCCCAACCATTGATTGAACCGTTGCCCACAAGGGTAAATGAATCATTTTGCGCGCCATCATTCTCCATCCTGATATAATATGTCAAAGTTTGGGAGTTCTCAATCAATGAGGCATATGTTTGGGTAGCCGGGTAGTAAATCGTATCAAATATATTAGGCTGGTAATTATTCTTATTATTGGCGTCACTATCGCCATCCCCTTCTTTCATAACCAGTAAATCAGGTCGATAATAGTTAGAGAACGTCGTTTCAGTGCGAACGGTATCACGTTTATTTGGGTCTGCAGAAGAATGCCCTGCAATATCAAGCGTCAGCTTATCATTAGCCAGGGTTCCGTAATTAGCCGTAACTTTAATTAATATCGGACTGGACAGGGCATCTTTATCAAGATTTATGGTTCCCCAGTTAAGCGCTTGCCCGGCAACCAGAACCTGATTTATTGGAGTGCCGAATTCTACCTGCCAGGTCGCCGCTGACGGCACCGCTGACGATGTTACCGTATAGGTATCATTATAGTTACCGTCATTCTGAATCCTTACATAATAAGTAGCGACGGGCAGCTCATAAGTAGTACTTTGGGAAAGTGTCTGGTCAGCCATATTATCAGGCGGCGTATATTTATTATCGCCTATTGGAACGCTGAAATTACTGGTTAAAGCAAGCTGGACATCCGGTTTACTGGTGACAGAAACTGTCGTCTGCGCAGTCACTTCATCGCTATTCAAACCGTTTGATGAGGTTGCTTTTACCTTAACATCCTTGGAAGCAGTTCCCTGAGCCACCGCCAAAGCTTTCACTTCAATCCGTATATCAGGAACAGCTGTGGTACCCATATTCAAATTACCCGTATTATATGTACCCTGAACTATCTGAGCGGTTATATCTGCTAAATTATTATAATATGAAACAACCCAGTTACTATCTCCGGCGGTTCCGGATACGGTGAATGTGTCACTGGTATTCCCATCATTCTGGAAACGGACATAATATGTAACGGTTGCGCCATTAGGCGCTGATTGTGTTATGGGCTGCGCGTCAGGCGAATAAATGCCATTACCTATTGCGCCAGTAAAATTACTCTGGAGCGCTATCCAAGCATCAGGTTGATATGTCGGCAAGGCTATTGTATTAACCCTGATCTGGTCTGCCCCGCCCGCGGGGTTACTGGTTATGGTCATAGTTACCGGGAAACTATCAGCCGCAGGCGTGTTGTTCCCGGGCGTTACGACTAATATTATCTCTTTGGTGCTATCGAGTGCAAGGTTATACGCTAAGCCCGTAGTAGTAATAGCCGAGGTGTCCGATGCGCCGTCGTAGAATCTCACGTTCCAGTTACCGCCGCCATCCGTTGAAGTAATTTTGATATCCGCCGCGGTGTTGCCATCGTTCTGAAGCGTAATATAATAGGTAGCCGGCATATTGCGCTCTATACTCAACGATTTTACCTGTGTTGAAACGGTTGTTTCATAAACATCTTTAGTCAATGGCGTATCATTGTAAGAACCGCCTTGTTTATTCAGCCAGGCATCTGCCTGATATGCGGGATTGACTGTAGTAGTCGCCTTAACCGCGTCTTCCGAGTTATCCATGGTTGCTTTAGCGTTTACAATAATCTCTTTCGAACCAACGCTGTATTTACGGGCTATTACCTCGGCAACTATCTTTTTCTCTTGACCAGGGGTATAATTACTGCCACCATTCCACCCGCTGCCAATTATGTCCTGCGTTATATCGGTTCTGGGAGAAATAGTATAATAAGAAACTGTCCAGCCAGACAGGACATTAAAGTCTGCCGTGCCTGCTGTCCCAGTTACTAAAATATCAGCAGTTGTATTTCCGTCATTCTGAATCTTAATATAATAAGTAGCAACAACGAACCTGTTTATAGACAAAGACTGAGTCTGGTCAGTAGTTAGTGATGACTGGTACGCAGACCCATCACGTGTATAACTGATATCGTCAGTAGAAACCAGAACATCAGGTTGATAAGTTTTAGCTATGGTTGTCCGGGCAAGAACAACATCTAATGGGCCGTTAGCAGAAACCGCAGTAATAGTTACCGGGAAAATGGTTCCGCCCCATACTGTTAAATCAGGCGTTACGTTAAGCCTGACAAGATTAGTCGCTCCGGAGGCAAGAGGAAATGTTTTCCCTGAACCTATTACAGCAGATGTGATATCCACATCACCATCTACATCGTAGTAAGTAACCGTCCAGCCGCCGCTGCCTGCCGGTCCCGTAATTTTAATAACATCATCATCCAATTCGCCATCCTGCTCAATCATAATATAATAAGTCACGGTCTGGATCCCGGGCCGATTAGAAATAGTCTGCGACTTAATCTGGTTAGTCGACGATTCATCCTGGTATGGCGCCCCGTTTCTAAGGTATGCAGTATCATCTTTTAAAGTCTGATCCCCGTCTCCATCATTCATAATATAAGCATCAGCCAAATAATTACTCTTAACCGTTGTGGATGTTTTAATGCTATCTTGTTTTGCGGCGCCGCCGTTAGCTGAATTGGCATTAAGGTAAACCTCGCGATATTCTCCCCCGGTCGCACCAAGATAGGGTCTGACAACTATTTTCACGACAGCGTAATTGTTGCCGCTGGTGGTCCATTTCGTGAGGCTTCCTAAATCATATCCGGTTGTGCCATTAAGAACATCAGCGGTAATATCAACATCGGACTCATCATAATATGTAATAGTGCCCCAGGTATCCAGCACACCAACCCCACCCACATATGATCCGGTGCCTGATACAGTAAAATCTTCAGTCGTATTTCCATCGTTCTGTATTTTTACATAATAAGTAACCGGGTTATTATAATCCGCCTTATCCGACTTAAATTGAGTAATTGAACCTGTTGAGGGTTCATATGGAGCGCCGTTTCTAGTGTAAGCCCCATCGCCGACTTCAGTTGACCTTTTAACCATTGCATCTGCCTGATAGACATAATAAACCGAGGTTTGGGCAGTCACCGAATCGCGGATAGCGTCATCATCTGATTTAGAGGCGGCTATATTTATCTCCTGCATTGCGCCGCCCACCGCGTTATCGTGGTTCCACAGCGGTGATATTTCTGCCCTGATTATTTTTACTCTATCCAGTGTTGTCAGCAAAAACGTCGTGCTGCCCGGGTAAAATGGTGTTGTCCCGTTCGGGTCCGACGAATTATCCGGATTATGATAATACTTTGTTTCCCAACCATCAGGTTGAGCTGTGGCGGTCAGCTTGAATGTCGTATCAGCATTACCCTCGTTCTCTATCCTGATATAATACGTAGCAATCTGATTATTATTAACGCTTTGCGCCTTGATTTCATCGGGGTTTACCGGGTCGCCGATGTATCCGTCGCCGGCATAAGCGGCAACGCTCTTTATCAACACATCAACTTGATAATCCGGCAAACAGGTCGTTTGCATCAGAACTGCATCCCGCATATCAGAAGGACTATTCTTGGAAAGAGCGGATAAGCAGATATCAGCAATAATATTGGCTGTTATAGTGTTTCCAGGTGTTATCTCTGCCCTCACTTTGGTAAAACTACCAACATCATTATAGGTAACAGAAGGAGTATTATATGTCGCGCCTAAAATATTGGTTGTTCTATCTACCCAACTGGTGCCCTCGTAAACATAATAAGAAACTGCCCAACCGCTTGGCGCCGCGCTTCCCGTGACTGTAAAGACATCGTTAAAATTACCATCATTCATTAACTTGACATAATAAACAGCCGTCTGGTTACGGTTAATACTTTTAGTCTTTGTTTGTCCCACACCCGTTGAATTGTAAGTCCCATCTCCGATATAGTTACTCTCATCGTTCACGCTCACCAGATTATCCGGCTGGTACGCCTTAGTCACCGTGGTTGTCGCCGCAACCGCATCATAGGCATACGGCGTAACGTGCATAGCATGAATCTCTACCGAATAGTTGGTGTTCCCCTGAACATAATCATCAGGAACAACCTTAACCTTTATCTCAATATAACCACCACCAGGAATAGAAGGGAAAGGGACGGGAGAAGAGTCGCTCTTCCAGCCACCCGTAGTAACATCGGTAGTTATTTCGTTTGCAAGATAAAAATACTTAACTGACCAGTTGCCACCATTAGCCGGCCCGCCTGGCGTGCCGGTTATGACATAAGTCGTATCCACATTACCGGTATTGCTTACTGAAACATAATACGTAACGGTTCCACTGCGGTAAATTGACTGGTCAACTGTGGAGGGATTTGACTGGATTGGCGGGTAAACGCCATCGCCCCAATATTGCCCGCCTTCTTTTCTTATCATGGCGTTTACTGTATAAAGCGGATTCACTTTGATAGTTGCCTGGGCCGCATCGAACTGGCTCCAATAAGTCGGATAAACGCCATGAACGGCTATGATTTGTTGGCTATCGCCGGCAGCGCTTGACGATGGCGTTATCCGGGCGTAAATCGTCTTGCTGCCATTTTTCGCTATTGCTCCGGTTGACCAACCGGTGGTAGTAATACCCGTTATTATTTCAATATCATCGCTGGTTATTGCCGGCGAGTTCTGATTAACATCGTGGAAATAACGCACAGTCCAGTCAGCCGGTGCGGCGGTAGCCGTAATCCGGTAACCGCTTAATGCGTCTGCTGTTCCATCATTCTCTATCTTGTAATAATATGTAATAGTGTAATTATTATCTATCCAATCGGGACCGGTATTCTGCGTGGCGGGATTCTTATCATAGATCCCGTCGCCTGTATAGCCGCTGGGATTGCTCTCCAGCTTAACCTGGATATCAGGCTGATACGAGTATGCCGTGGTTACGGCCTTTACTGAATCTTTCTTCAGAATAGAAGACTGTGAATTTATAAACACATATGTGCTGGTTATGGCGCTTGCATTCACCAGAGCCGGATTATAAGAAATATTAAGCAGGATCGTCTTTGAACCGGCGCTGTCCAGGGACCCGGTTGACCAACCCGCGCCGATATCTGTAATCTGGCTGGTGATATCAGCCCCGCCTACTGCCGCATCATAATATGTTACCGTCCAGCCGTCGCCTGTACAATAACCGGTTACCGTATATGAATCATCCGCCCCAACGGCGTCGTTTTCCATCTTAATATAGTAGGTAGCTATGGTATTAGGGGCAACGGTTTGTTCCGCTTTCTGGGCTTCGCCGGCAATATCTTCTCTTACATTATTACCCGCCCAGGCTGAACCATTATTGCTTATTAACCCATCAGACACGTAAATACTTGCAATATAAGTCATAGTTTTGACGGCGTCTATTTTGGCGGGCTGAGATAAAGACCTTGCCTGAACAAAGGCGTCTTTATAGTCGCCAACATTACCGGACGTCTGCCCTATCACCAGTGACAATAAACAATATGCGCTGGGAGTAAGTACCGGCGATTGCCAGCCAGTCCCTGTAACCTGTGATGTAATATTCGTAACGCCGTCATAATAGGTTATTACCCAGTTAGAGCCAGGTGTTCCGGCGCCGCTTCCCGTGCCGGTTACGCTGAATGTATCCGTATAACTGCCATCATTCTGAAGCCGAATGTAGTACGTCATGCAACTCTCGCCTTCCTTGATAGAGGTAGTTGTAGTCTGATTAGTTGCCGCGTCATTTGCATATGGGGCGTCATTACTGACATACGCGGCATCCGTATCCGAATACTTCTTGGCCATAAGGTCCGGTTGTAATCCACCGACCACCGTAAGCTGGATTTTTACCTGATCAACTTTAGCTGCATCCTGAAGGCAACGAACCCGGGTTGACAGCGTTACCTGCTCACCGCCCAACCGGTCCTGTCCCGGTTTTGCCGCTATTCGAATTGTTTTATAGCTGCCTGACAACAAAGAATTTACAGCCCATCCGGCGCCAACCATATTGCCGGTAATATCTGTGCCGGTGTCGTTATTATAGTAACTGACTGTCCAACCGGCCGGTACGGCACTTCCCGTTACCATGAAATTGCCTGTGCTGGCGCCGTCGTTTTCAATTTTTACGTAGTATGTTACCGTATAATTAATCCCCACATCCCCGCTTAAAATCTGGGTTGTCGGCGGGTCATATGTGCTATCACCCGCATAGCTGCCGTCCGCGGCCTTGACCTGAGCATCAGACATATAGGGCCTAAAATACGTTACGGCTTTGACCATATCACTTACATTATCTGCCGGATTAGCCGCTGAAATAGCGGTTACGGTTATCTCCTTGAATGTATCAATGGGCCTGCCTGAAGGCGTAACCTCAACCCTGATGGAGCGTGTCTCAGCCGGCGAAAACAACCCTGTGGGCGGACAGCGCCAAAAACCGCTGGGATTAGTTATTTCCTCGGTTATTTCCTGGCCGTTTGTTTCATCGTAATACGAAACCACCCATCCCGTCTCCCCGGCCGTCCCCTGTATCATAAACCAATCAGTGCCCGATGGTGAATCATTCTGGATACGGATATTATATGTTACTGTAACACCATCACCCGTATTGATGTCCACCTCTTGCTGGGCGCCGGTGATATTATAAACATTTTCGCCGATATATGAAGTATCCGCAGGCCGCTTGATATGGACATCAGCCCGAACCGCTGCCGGCTTAATAGTTCTTTGCGCTGATGACGGCGTAGAACTAAACGCATTCATCTGGTGCGGCGATTCCATGGTAAAGTAATCCGCGCTCTTTATCTGCCCCTGAATCTTGGCATTCAGGGTGGCTGTATCGGAAAAATCTACTACCACAAAGAACGTCCCGGTCAGGGCCTGCGCCGGAGTCAGCGTGATATTGGATATGCCGCTGACTAAGGTATCTGTGCCGGAGGAAATAAACGTATCCGTAATAAGGCTAAAATTACCATCAAGGTCAACATCCTTGAATATCTTCACGGCCAAGATATCCGAATCCTTAAAATACTGCCCGCCCAGCCAGACCTTGATCTTTTTAAGAAGCTTTTCCGGATGCATACTGCCTACCGGTGTAACCGGCTCAAGTTTTAACTTCATTATCGGTTTATTCTGGTCGCCGTGATAGAAGTCGCCCGATGTGGCATCTATACTGCTACTGTTGGTAAGCGAAATGACCGCCTGCCACAACACGATAGACCCGTTTTGCTCGTTATCCGCAGTACCGGCGCTAAATCCGGTCGTTATATAATTGCCAGCCATCCTCAAAATAGTCGGGGTAATGCCGTTTGAGTTAACGCTTACCGCAGAACCACTGCCGAAAGAGTTGTCAAAACTACAGCCGGTCAGGGTTTTGTCTGCGCCGTTACTCATTTTGATATGGGTGCCGTTAGCCGCTACGTTATTAAACGAGCAGTTGTCTAATCTGGTCAAAATGCCGGTACCGCCCAGGTTAACGCCGTCAGTATCAAGATTATTAAACGAGGTATAAGTGGAACTTATGGCTCCGCCGTCAATGGTCAGAGTCCAGGACGGGTCGGATGGCGAGAGCCTTTCAAAGGTGGTAAGGTTATCGGCTGTGCCGATAGTTTCAAGCGTATTGCCGCTGGCTATTTTTATCCTGCTGCGGCCGCCGTTAAAATTCGGATGCGCCGCCCCTAAACGGATATATTTGCGTGTACTCGTATCACCATCACCGGTGTAACTCTCCCCGGCATAGGTAAACTGCTTCAAACCCGTAATCTCTATATCGCCCCAGAATGCGGTCACACCGTATGCCCCGCCGTGGCGGCGGGATGTAATATTATTACCCGGCATATCGGTCAAAGACTGCTTGATTACACTCCCTAATGTCGTATTAAACAACACCAGCCCTTCGCGGCCGCTTAATCCCGGTTGGAAAAAGATGTCTGCCGTACTACTGCCGCTTATCTGAGAATTAATAATCAAATCTGACTGGACGCCGCTATCCGAATATATCTTTATCCCCATAGGGTTATTGGAAATATTCAGGTTATTAAACGTCTGGCCGGAGGTGCGGGTCCCGCCGCCTAACATCAAACCGGCCACGCTATTATTGGCAAGGGTATCAGCATCGATATTGTTATTGCCGCTGTTGCCAAGCACAACCAGCCCTATGTCGGAGCAATTACTGATAATAGTATTGGTGATGCCTTTGGTGGCAGTATTATTGGTGCAACCATCAAGCACTACGCCGCGATAGTTATTGGAAATACTGCAACTATCTATGCGAAGACCTTCCAGGGCAGTTCCGCCGTTTATATTCTGGGCATAGATACCGTATTTATTGGAGCTATTCGCGCCCAGATATGATATATTGGCGAATCTGAATAACGCGTTAGCTCCCGATTTGAGGTAAATATACGAATTATAGTTGCCCAGCCGCGTAATATAGCAATTCCGCACATAAGTATTACTGCCCAACGCCTCTAAATAACCGGTTGATTCCACGGTTATTCCGTATTGACCGGCAGTAGTATTGGATAATTTCAGGGATACACCCGGAGCCAATCTAAGGTTACCCCCGCCTAATGCGGGGTTTGATACGCCCACGATTATATCGCCCTGGGCCAACCAGAATTTCCCTGAGGTCTGGTGTAAAACCTCGCCATATTCGCCTATGGTCACGCCTCTGGTAATAATATCATTGATTATGGTCAGGGTAGATGTTGTAGCCCCGCCTGCCTTGTCAATCGTAAGCGGTTGCCGGCAATCCATCAAGCCGACACTCAATGCTTGGCCGTTCAAGTCTATACTGCCTGCACCGTCAATGATAAAGAAATTATTATTACTCGAAGTAAAAGATATCCCATTACTGGAATTAAGAATCTTAATTAATCCGGTATTGGTAATAACTCCGCCGCCCATCATCTGGAGCGTAGTCGGGCTGGAAGCATCTATCTGAAGCGTGCCGGTCGGCAAAATAGTTAAACCAGACAGCTTCTTTAATCCTGACATAGTTACATTGTTACCAGCGCCAATTGTCACATTCGCCCATTCAGCAGGAACCGTTCCGCCAGGCCAGGGAGCATTAGGAGTAGTTGAATCCCAAGAACCTGACCCATTACTGGCCACCGAAAGCACCTGCCAGGTTACAGTGCTGCCCGTGCTTAACTCATCCTTGGTCCCCGCCTGGTCATTAATGAAGTTAGTAAATGTAATAGGCGTGGTAGCCGAGTTTAACGACACGTCGTATCCGGCAGCATTATCAAACGAACACCCGGACAGCGTCCGATTGGCAGCCGGTATCCCTGTAGTGGCATTAAAATACATATATCTGCCGTTCGGCGAACCGTTGGAAAACGCAAAATTTACTATCGGGTCTGTTGCGCCATTTCCATACAACCTGGCAGTAGAGGTGTTGAACCACAAACCGCCGTATGCGATGAGCGGCGTGGATGGAAGAGGGAATGAGCAGGATAGCCCTACGAAATTAACATAACTTGCCTTGAAATTCTGCTCTACCCTGATACCCAGCCAGTTATCAGAAGTCAGGGTCCCATCCGTGGTAACTATAGTCGGCCTGGTGGCATTATTGCCGGAAAACATATTCAGCTCGCCGGACCCCAAGGTCTGGACCCAGATACCCTGCCGGTCAGGATTGCCTACCATCGACGCGGTCGGGATACCGCAGATAATTAGTTGCTTGGCGGTGGCAGTATCAGTCAGTACGTCAACTAAACTCCCCGGCGCTGTATAAGAACCTACCCCGGAGACACCGGAGGTGTTATTCCAGTTAAAGTGATGGGTATTACTGCCGGCGACACCCAAAATGCCCCACATCTTGGTTACGCCCGGGACCTTGTTATGGCAATAGGAAAATAGCCCCTGATAATTACCGCCCGTGCCTCCGATCGGTCGATTATAGATGGTTTCCCACCAAACTTCCTTAGCCGAGGCAAAGACGCAATTGCGGAACTGGATAGCCCAAAGCTGGTCATTCGGGAATGCGCAATAGATGTCAGACGGGATATTCGGTTTCACATTCGAGGAACGGTCCTTGCCGAATATACAGTTGTCAAAAACATGATAATTGTTAGAAGCGCCGGTCCAAAAACAAACGCCGCCGCCCGCCTGTCCTTCCATCCTCCAAGTGATCCCATTATTATAATAACACTCCTGCATAAAGACGTTAGAACCTGTCGGCATATAACCAGAAACGGCCCCTACATTACCATTACCACTGGTCACAAAGAACTGCGCGGCCCATTTATTATCGTGGATGGTGTTATTCACAAAGGTATTATTGCTGTTATTGGTGCCATTCCAGTAGATACCGTAATTGCAGTTTGAGATATCGTTACCTGAGAAATAGTTATAAGTGTTGCTGGCTTCTAGTTTAATCCCATAGGTGCAATTAGTGATAGTGTTATTAATAAACCCCATCCCTTTACTGTTGATTGATTGATTATTATAAGCAACACTGCTCAGGTAAATACCCGCATATCCTTCAGATATGGTGCAGGAATCTATCAGAACGCCTGAACGGGTAGTGGTATTAATGCCGTTCAAACTAGCGATATGGATGCCCTGATATGTGCTGGTGCCCATCCTGGAGATAGTGCACCATTTAAGTTGCAAAGATGCGTTGGTGGCAGCTGTTCTAATATATCCATTGTAGGAGGAGTTTGAGGTGATAATACAGTCACGGGTTACTAAGGACTTTCCGGTCGCGGTCATTGCCCCTCTGCTATTCACAAGGATTCCACAACCAGAAGCGCTATAATCAGAAATCTTGGTCTCGGTATTCTCGCCGATGTCAAGGATACCGTCCAATTTCTCATCGTTAGTCGCGGTACCGACCGTTACCTCGCCCTCCTGGATAATCCAGGTCTTTTTAAAGGCAGGCGAGGCAGGCGGTTTAAATTGAAGCAGGGCGTAACCAGTGGGCCAATCCTGCCCGCTGAGACCGAGTGTTACCGTGCGGGTTGTCATATTGCTGATGAACGACATCGTAATGGCCTGAGCCGGATTAAGGGTTATTGTCTGGCGCCAGTCACCATCGCCTAATTCAAGAATAAGCCCAGGCGAAGTCGCAGGCCAAGTAATGAATCCGCCGTTGTTATATACCCAGGGCGTCGGCTTTTCCTTACTGCCGGGGTTTTTAACCTTGATGGTTACCTTATTATACGTCGCGTTCACACCGGCAAAAGTTATCCCGTAAGAGGCTGATGATCCAAGGTTATTAATTACGCCGCCTTCATCCAGGGTTAAGGTGACATTTCCGCCGGTCATATTAAACTCTAATTTGCCGGTGGCCGCTATGTCAATACTCTGGCAGGCCCAATCCCCAGTCGACATAGTGCAGGTATGTCCAGCCAAGATTGCTACGACATCGCCGCTGGTAGGCGCCCTGCCCGCGTCGCCCCAGTTAGCACCCGCGGCGGTCTGCCATTGCCACATACCTCCGGCGCCTGAGCTATTAAAATTACCGCTACCCTTGGACTGGAATTTCCTTGTTCCGGCAGAAAAATCGGTATACCACTCTACACCGGGGTTGGGGCTAGTGCTACCATCACGCTCATCAAAATAGGGTGTTCCAGCTCCATACCAGGTATTACTCTGCCTCTGGGCAATCGTGCCTAAATACGCCCTCGGGTTTGTCCAGTTGGTAAAGGTTATCTGATTATTGACGTTGACCACGATATTTGACTGGGTTGAGGTGTCAAATGCACAGCCGGTGGCTGTGATGTTCTTCCATATCACCGGCGCCGCCGCCTCGGTTGATATTGTCAGGTGTCGGTTATTGGTAGCGGCGGCCGTGCCCCAATTATTCTTAAAATAGCAATAATCCAGCCCCGAATCAGTTGGTACAGCGGTAGAGGTGGGTGAGATACGGGTATATTGGTCAATCCATAACCCCTGGCAGATATCCTGGAATACGCAATATTTGGCGCCGAAATACGCCCGAAAAGCAACACCGACACCACCACCACCTGTATAGAACTCATACATCGTCTGGCTTGTCTGGGTATTATGTTGATACATCCCGCGCACGATTACCGGGAAATTAGCCGTGCCGACCCATTCTACATAGCTGTTCGCAGTCATTTCATTCACATCTGTAACCACCGGGGAATAAGGAGCCACTAAATTACCGAATCTAATCCGCGTCATATATTTATTGGTAACACTATAACTATAACACCTGCCCATTTCTATAATCTTCTGTGTATTAACATCTCCTGAGGCGGGTGAAGATGCCGTAAGGTAACCGGAAGGCAGGTTCAAAAGCTCATATATTTGTTTATCGTATCTGAGTTTTTGGAATTCCACATAGCGCCAGGCGCGGATGTCGCCCCAGCACCTGATTAACCCATCCACCCCGTCGTGCCTGAACGAAATGATAGCGTTATAGGTAGGGCCACTGTTGTTGTTTTGCGGATGCGTGGTGGCACCGTAATACCAGCTTATCACCCCATCACTTGAAGAGGAGTTAGAGTTGCTCTCAACACTTTCTGACGACGATAGAAGTTTGCAGTTATACAACACCAGCTTTGCATGAACGTTGCCGCTGGTGTTCTGGTATCCACAAGAAACATCCCCGTATGAGGCGCCTCCATTCATGCCGTATTGGCCGAATGTAGAATCGCGGATACAGTAACCATTATCAGTAATCGTATTCGCATTACCAATAGCAGCAACCCCGGCTATGCCATTTGACCAGGCCTCCAGGCCAACCACCGGATAGGCGGGATCAGGTCTAAAAGCCAGCCCCAGCCCATGATTATTATTCTGATAGAGTTTAAGGTTCTGGAGAATGAAATTGGGCTGGCCTGCGGATTTATAACAAGACATACCATTAGTTGCAAGCCGGACCTCTGTGTTTGTTACCTTGCAACCGGTGCATTCACAGAGATAGATACCGGTGTATCCATAGGCGACCTTGCAATTATCCATCGTCAACCCTTTGGTCTGCCTGCCGTCGTCATTTCTACCGTCTATACCATAGGCCATAACAGTGGCGACCCAGTATGACGTCCCGGTAGGCGGGACGCCGTTATAACTGGTAGCAATTGTAGAATTAAGCTTGGTGATATCGCACCAACTGAATAATCCCGAGGCGCCATCGCTTCCAATAGTGCCGTTTAGGAATATCATTGACGAGCGGTTGGCCACGGTAATCGAGGTGCTCTTCTGAATAACACATCTGACTGTGTCTGAAGAACCGGTAGCCGAGATATAACCGCCGGCCGAAACGTATATCCTATAAGGACCAAAAAAAGGCGTAATATCACTGCCGCCATCCATCGTCAGGTAGGTATTCTCGGTAAGGGCTTCCATATCAAAATAACCATTAATCCAGAAATCGCCGCCGGAGCATTTCAGCTCTGTGCCGTTGAGCTGACGCAGGGTAGTCCCGGAATCAATCTTGACGCCGGCCGTGGCGGTGATACTGCCGACCAGGGTGACTACGGGCGAAAAACCGGCGATATTGAAATAACCCACCGTGAACCCGCCGAACTGGCATTTGGGCCAATCGTTCCAGGTCGGAAGCGCGCCGTTATAAGTGGCGGTTGCCGTGGAGGTAATTGTGGCGGTATTGGCGGAAGCATTATTATAGTTTATTGTCCCGTTATTACTGATTCCCGTGCCCACCGTCAGGGTCACCGGTCCGGATGCGGCATTAAGCTCCAGCGTCCCAGTCCCAGCAATCGAAAGAAACCCGCAGACGCCGGTAGACGTAAGAGTTACCGTGTGCCCGGCCAGGACGGTGGCCATATCGCCGGCGGCCGGAATGCCGGCCGGCGACCAGGTGGCCGGATCGTTCCAGCCGCCGGTTTGGGCGGACTGGTAGGCCGCGGTTTCCACCACGGTCGGCGTGCCCGAGTCAAACGCCCAGACCGGCAGACTCACTGCAGAGACGCAAAGAACGCAAAGAATTAAAATAAGTATTTTGGTGTTCATAAAATCCTCCAAAAATTCATAATTAATAACTTATACTTCATACTTCGGCAGTTGAAGCAAAGCGACTTACTGCCGAGTATCCTCGGCTGTTCCCGCTTCGGCGGGACTAACAGCCGATGGATAATTTAGAAATTACTGTCCCACAACACGCCGACATTCCCGGTGACGGCAAAGTTAAAATAAGTCCGGTACCTGACCCGGACGCCGACGGTGGCGCCGCCGGCCATACTATCCTTTAACCTCAAGCATATAAAATAATACCGCTCGGTAGTGTTAATCGTCTCGCTCAACGTAATAGTGCAAACGCCGTTGGTAAATGTGCCCGAGCCGAGCAAGGTATCGCCCACATCCCATCCGTCGCCGCTGATATCTTTATAGATATCCACGGAGACAATATCGCTGTCCTGCGCCGAACCCAGCTTGTCCACCCTGATATTCATCCACTGAGCCGTGCTTGATTGCGTTTTCAGCGAAAACCGGTAGAACGGCAGCTGCGACCCGCGCTTGATCTGAGAACCGGTGCTAACCAGGGTCACCGGCGACGGCGTGCTCGGATTTGTATTCAACGGTATCATAACATTGATAGTATAACTCCTCTGGCTGAATAATATGGTTGACCCATTATTGATTGAGGCAGTGTTAAAAGAATATGGCAAATTACTGGAGCCGTCCCATTCTATGCCGATAGTTGCCGATGCACCGCGGCTGATACCGGACATTTCATTTTTAACTCCGTTTTCCCAGTATTCAAACTTGGCATCCTTGTAGTTAAAAACTATCTCGCTGGTAGCTTCATATATGATAACCTGGAATGTAACGGAACGCTCCTCTTCCTCGCCTTCCGCATAAGCCAGATTGGGATGATACATGTGGTAGTAAGTAATAATAAGCCGGCGATTCGGCCTGACGCCGTCCATCCGGTAGCCTATCCAGGAGTCCGCGCCCTGGACTAAATTATCCCAGTAGGGATATATCAAATAATCCCAATAACTGGTACCAACAACAGGTATGGAGGTATTATCAATAACCTCCGGCATCGGATTCAAGGTCCAATTGTTGTAAGCGTTAGTGCCCAAAGCAATAACGCCCCCACGGTATATCTTGAAGCGGTAGTTATATTCGCCAGCAACGCCGCCTGTCCAATTATAATAGTTTATTACGTTTTTTTCTCTGCCGGTATACGGGATATTGACATCGGTCAAACAATCCATATAGTAGGGAAGAGAACCAAAAGATATCTGCGTACCGCCTTTGCCGATAATCTCTACCCAGCTATAGCCGAAGTCATCCGATGTTCCGCCGCTGACACCCGAACTAAGCTTGTTATCCCGGTAGTAATAGGTTGTCGTTCCGCCGGACCCTGTATTCGCATATACCAAAGGGGTTAGGAAAAGAATACAGAACACAGTATACAGTATAGCGGAAATAGCCTTATTCATACATAACCTCCTTTAGTTTATACTCTTTTCATGCCTTCGTGGTAAATAGTTAGCAAAGGGTGTGCCAATAGTCAAGAAAATAAGCGTAAGAATCCCTAATGACCAATAACAAATGACTAATCAATTTCCTAATGTCAAAATGACCTGAAAGCCTATATTTTATGCCCTTTTTAGACATTAAGCGCTATTTAGACATTAATAATTAGTCATTAGCCATTTTTGGCAAATGTTACCCTAATGTAACATTTGCTTAACCCCTTAAAAATGCGTTTCTGAGGTGTAATTTAGAGGGTATTTTGTTACCATTTTGTAACGTTTCCCGCTACAGCGGGATGGTCCCGTCTCGCTAAAGCGAGATCGGGGTTCACAACCCATTAAGCTCAAAAATCACTGCTAAGGGGGGTGGGTAGGGTGGTAGATACCGGCTACCTCGGTCGCCGATACGGACTGCAATATAGGTGCTTACCCACTGTTTATAAGATACTTACGGCCTGCAACATAAGTCCTTAACCCCGGCAATATAAACCATTAGCCCCAGTAACATAGGTCCTTAACCCCGGCAACATAAGTCATTATTCCCTGTAACATAAGTCCTTACCCCCTGTAATATAAGTCCTTAACCCCGGCAATATAAGCCATTAGCCCCAGTAACATAAGTCCTTAACTCCTCCAACATAGGCGCTTATCCCCTGTAACACAAGGACTTAGGAACTGTAATATAAGTCCTTGCACCCTATTTTATAAAAGTCCAGAGGCCAACCCAAATTTTCATCTATTCCAGATAACCCCGGGCTTTAGCTTTGCCGAAAATCTTTTCCAAGATTTCCAGTTGCCGCTCCCACATCTCCAAGCTGTCCTTAACGCTATGGTCGTCATACCCCAACAGGTGCAATAACCCATGCACGCAATAAAGAACTATTTCACCGTCCGTTGGAATCTTACGCCGGCGCGACTCCTGATATGCTTTTTCTACAGACACTATTATTTCCCCGAACTCGCCCATACTTCGGCAGTTTGTGAAATTACTGCCGGGTATGGTCGGCTGTAATTCGTTGCACTCAAACAGCCGAACCATAGAATCATTTTCGGACATCGGGAATGCAATTACGTCCGTTATCCTGTCCCGTCCCAGAAACTTCCGGTTAATATCTTTTATCCTGGCGTTATCCACCAGCACCACGCTTAATAAGATTTTTTTACCGCAAAGACGCAAAGTTTTATTATTTGATTCTTCTTTTAAAGTATAATTAAACGTCCGTTTGATGATGGACGCCACCTTTGCTCTATCTTTTCGCAGATACCGGGTCAGGAATTTTATATGAATGCGATTCATTTCAAATTTATTTTGCTCCTTGCGTCTTAGCGGTAAGAAATGATTTCACGAACCCCCCTATTTCACCGTCCAAGACTTTATTGATATTACCGGTTTCAAAATCCGTCCGGTGGTCCTTGACCAGGGTGTAAGGATGCAGGACATAAGAACGTATCTGGTAGCCCCAGGCGATTTCGCCCTTGGCGCCGTAAATTTTCTTGAAGACATCCTGCTGTTCCTTGTGGGCCAGCGCATTCAACTTGGAAGCCAGCAGTTTCATGGCGGTGTTTTTATTATTATGCTGGGAACGCTGGCTCTGGCACTGGACCACGATGCCGGTAGGCAGGTGCGTAATGCGGACGGCCGATGCGGTTTTGTTGACGTGCTGTCCGCCCGGCCCGCCGGCGCTGTAAGTGTCGATTCTCAGTTCGTTCTCAGCGAAGGTGGTTATTTCCTTGGCCTCTATTTCCGGAATCACATCCACCGCCGCGAATGAAGTATGCCTTTTTTTATTGGTATCGAAAGGCGACAGCCGGACCAGCCGGTGTACGCCGATTTCCGATTTAAGGAACCCGAAAACATAATGGCCTTTGATATAAAGCGTCGCCCGCCTTATGCCCGCCTCTTCGCCGGACAATGAATCAATCAGCTGGGCGCTCCAACCCTGGATGTCGCAATACCTTGAGTACATCCGCAAAAGCATATCCGCCCAGTCGCAGGCATCCGTTCCGCCCGTGCCGGCGTGCACGTTCAGAAACGCATCGCTGATATCGTCCGTCCCTGAAAAATATGAACACAACTCCAGGTCGGCTACCTGGGTATCCATCCTGTCCAGTTCCCGGGCGATGTCGTTAACCGTGCGCTCGTCTTTTTCCCGCTCGGCAATTTCAGCCAGCGCTATCAAATCAGATGCCTCATTATGCGCCTTGCGGTAAGGCAGAACTATTTCCCGGGCGTATTTCAACTGCTCGACCTTATGGCGGGCGGATTCCTGGTTATCCCAGAAACCGGTTGCGGACATTTCTTCTTCCAGCTGTTTCAGGATTGACGACTGCTTGATGATGTCAAAGAGAACTCCCCAGCGTATTAAGGCGTGAAAGTAATTCCTCGGCGCGGACCATCAGCGGACTCTTGGGCATAAATTATAACCTTTCGCTATTATGATATTCCCACTCTATACTTATATTTCTACCCCCTTCGTGGCGCCTAAAACGCCACTACGGGATAAGAAACTCTAAACTCGCTACGCTCGTAGAGTTTCTAATGGGCGAGGAGGGAGTTGAACCCTCACGGGGGTAACCCCAGTGGTTTTTGAAACCACCCTGTCTGCCATTCCAGCACACGCCCCGTTACGCCGCTTTCTTTAGGAAAGAGCGGGATAACGGGGAATGTCCTATTTCCTATATCTCCTAAACTTCCTCCTGACAACGCCTGTTACTTTTGATATTCTGGAAGGGACCCTTATATGCGGCCTGGGTTGATCCGGTTCGACCAACACCTGTCCGGACATAGCCGCGTATAAATCCCGCATCAGTTCGCCCGGATCCTGGTAACGCTCGTCACGGTTCTTGGCCATCATTTTCATAATGATATAATTGGCGGTCAGCGAAACGTTGGCATTGCGCTGAATCGGCTGGACCGGTTCTTCGTTAACATGCTTGGCAACGACTTCCAGAGCAGTCGCGCCGCGGAACGGCAAATCGCCCACCACGCAAAAATATAACGTTACGCCCAGCGAGTATATATCACTGCGGATATCCAGGTCCTCGCGCCGCTGGGCTTGTTCCGGTGAAAGGTAGGCCGGCGTCCCGGCCAGTATCCCCTTAACCGCGGGCGAACCGGTTTCCGATACGGCAATCTGGGCCAGGCCTAAATCACACAGCTTGGCTTTTTCCTCTTCATCAATCAGGATATTCCGCGCCTTGATGTCGCGATGGACCAGGTTGTACTTGTGCGCGTGTTCCAGCGCCTGGGCGATGTCGTAGATTATCCGCATAGCCCGTTGCTCGTCCAACGCGCCCTCGCGCTTGATAAAATCCTCAAGCGTCAATCCTTCCACAAATTCCATCACGAAATAAAACAAACCCTGGTACTCGCCCACGTCGATGCCCTGGACGATATTCGGGTGGTTCAGCCATGCCGACATCCGTGCTTCTTTGAAAAAACGCTTGGTGAACTTCTCATCATCCGAAAGCTGGGGCGACAGGACCTTAATCGCCACGGCCCGGCCCATGCTCAGCTGAAGCGCCTTGTAAACCATACCCATAGCCCCCTGTCCGACCTTGCCCAGAATCTGGTAGCCGGGCAATTCGTGGATGCCGCCTTCGGCGCCCTGTACCCGGAAAATATGCCTGACCTGTTGGTCGGTCAGATACCCTTTGTCAATCATTATCTCACCCAGCTTTTTGGGCTTGACGCCCATATCCCGGATTTTTTGCTGTATTTCCAAGCAATCCTGGATCCGCTCCGGCGTGGTATAAAGCAGTTTCACCGCCAGCGAGCCAAACGACAGATCTTTTATTCCTTCAGCCATAATTATACCTTTAGGTATATTTATATTATTTTAAAGCATTTTCAGCAAAGACAATTAGACCAAACGCCTTAATACCGCTCGGTCCATACCCCAATGCTCATAGGAACATTAATCCCTTTTTTGTGGGCATACCGGCAACCCAGACAAACGGGTTTCAGACCTTTAGACTTGCCCAGCGACTTCTTTATTTCGCGTTCCATATTAGACTGGTTGCCCAGGAACTTAACCAGATGCCTGACACGTTCCGCTGAATCAGAACTCATTGCTGTAAACCTAACACCCACCTGGTAAGTGTTAAACGGCTTGAACTGTTTGGACCAGACCACCTGGCCGTAGGCCCTGAGCGGCTTAGCGCCCAGTGCCGGCACGCTGATATTGAAAGACATTTTTTTGCCCGGCTCCGCCTGGTCGTTGTCAAGCAACTTCACCCCGGTAGCGCTGATATTGATAATCGGCAAAACCTTGTCATTGTTAAGAAAAGCAAATAATCCGCCAGGGGCCGATGTCGCCTTAGCGCCGACCAACCCGTAGCGTGATTGTTGCCGCTTATTGGATTTTCGTGTCGCCATATTGCGTTCTCCTTTCATTTTATCAACCACCTTATTAACCTTATTTGATTTAACATAGCCCGTTATAAAGTCAAGATATATTATCACCGTGTGAGCAAAATCATTTATAATACCTTGAGGTAAAGCCGTTTAGTCACCCGATGGGGAGTCCGCTCCCTAGACCCTGAGGAGTCTTGGGATAGGTTGTGAACCCCGATGGCCATCGGGGCCATCCCGCCGTAGCGGGACAAGAACCCTCACGGGTAAACGGCTCCGAACTCCCCTCTGGGGAACAACCTTATAATATAAATACTTTAGTATAATACCTGAAGGTATAACATCATATAAATACTTTAGTATAAGTTGACAAGCCTGGATTATGTTATAGTATGCAAAACCTTTTATGAAGTATGATTTCAACGTCGTAGAACAACGCTGGCGCGAATACTGGGCCAAAACCGGACTATTCAATACCAGCCCGAATCCGACTGCAAAATTCTATATGCTGGAGATGTTCGCTTATCCTTCAGGCGACATCCATATCGGGCATTTCCGTAATTATACCATCGGCGACGCCTATACCCGGTATAAGAAGATGTGCGGCTGCGACGTGATGCACCCGTTCGGCTGGGACGCTTTCGGCCTGCCGGCCGAGGAGGCGGCTATCAAGAATAAACTCCACCCGCGGGACTGGACTCTTAATAATATCAGTACCTCGCGTGAAACGCTTAAAACCCTGTCCATCAGCTACGACTGGAACCGCGAGGTGATAACCTGCCTGCCGGATTATTACAAGTGGACGCAGTGGATTTTTACGGTGCTCCATAAACGTGGGCTGGCTTATCAGGCGGATTCGCTGGTCAACTGGTGCCCATCCTGCAAAACGGTTCTGGCCAACGAGCAGGTGGAAAACGACGGCTCCTGCTGGCGATGCCATTCCATAGTAACCAAACGCAATCTTAAACAGTGGTTCTTCCGGATTACTGACTATGCGGAACGATTGCTCAGGGACACAGATAAGCTGGCCCAGTGGCCGGAAAACATTAAAACGATGCAACGCAACTGGATAGGCCGGAGCGAAGGGACGGAAATCATATTCCCCATTCCTGATTCTGAATACAAACTCCCCGTATTCACTACGCGCATAGACACTATATTCGGAGTGACATTTGTGTCCATTGCGCCGGAGCATCCGTGGGCCATGAAAATCACCAACCCGCAGAATAAATCGTCGGTTGAGGAATATATCAAAAAGGCGACCAATAAAACGGACTGGGAGCGCTCGGCCGAGGGCGAAAAAGACGGCGTTTTCACCGGCACATACGCTTTAAACCCGCTTTCCGGCGAAAAGATTCCTATCTGGGTGGCTGATTACGTCCTGCCTCATTACGGTACCGGTGTGGTCATGGCCGTGCCGGCCCACGACCAGCGGGATTTTGATTTTGCCAAAAAGTATAATCTTCCTGTCAAAACAGTCATCAATCCTAAAAACGGCAATCTGGCGGAACCACTAGTTCGGCTGTTAGAGCAGAGCGAGTTACAGCCGACTATAGGTGGCAGTAATTCGCTACGCTCAAACTGCCAGCCTATCAAGGAGGCATACGCCGATTTGGGTGTTATGGCTAATAGCGGACAGTTCAACGGACTGACATCTGAGCAAGGCATTGCAAAGGTCACTGAATTCCTGGTCCAGAAAAAATGGGGCAATAAAAAAATTAATTACCGCTTGCGGGACTGGCTGATATCGCGCCAGAGATACTGGGGCGCGCCGATACCGATGGTCCACTGCGGAAAATGCGGCGCGGTACCAGTGCCGGAAAAAGATTTGCCGGTGCTCCTGCCGGATGACGTCAAGGACTTTATTCCCAAGGGCCGTTCACCGCTGGCTGACGTGCCTGCATTTATTAATACCAATTGCCCTAAATGCGGCGGCCCGGCACAGCGGGACCCGGATACGATGGATACTTTCGTGTGCTCGTCCTGGTACCACCTGCGTTATGCCGACCCGCGCAACGATGCCCAACCGTTTACTAAAGAAGCAGTCAATAAATGGCTGCCTATAGATTTGTATGTCGGCGGCGCTGAGCACGCCTGCGGGCATCTGATATATTTCCGGTTCATCACCAAAGTTCTCTTTGACGAAGGCTGGCTGAAATTTGACGAACCGGCTGTCCGGCTGTTCAACCACGGAATGGTGCTGGACGGAAAAGGCGAGGTTATGTCAAAATCTAAAGGCAATGTCGTCTCGCCGGCCGACCTTATACGCAAAGACGGCGTGGACGTGGCCCGGATTGCCATGTTCTTCGCCGCTCCGTCTGAGGCGGAGATACTCTGGAACGATAGCGGCATTGTCGGCGCCCGAAGATTCGTGTCCCGGCTATCCGAACTGGTTCAGGCGGTTTCGGACATCAAGAAAGACGAGTCACTGGGCGATACCAAACGGTTGGCCTCGCTGTCCGAGATGGACAAATTATACCAAAAACTCAACCAAACCATCAAGCGGGTAGCCGAGGATATCGAAGCGCTCCATTATAATACAGCCATAAGCGCGGTTATGGAACTGGTCAACCATATGTACGAAGTCAAAAACCTGCTCCGCCACCCGACCCGAGCGACGGATTATTCCGCGTTGGAAACTCTTTTGGCCAAAACGACCAGAACCGTGATACTTCTGGTGGCGCCGTTCATCCCGCACCTGGCCGAACAGTTATGGGAGTCTATCGGCGAGCGGCCCAGCATATTTAACCAAAAATTCCCCAAATATAATCCTGACGCACTCAAAACCAAGGAAGTCGAACTGGTCATCCAGATAAACGGTAAGGTCCGGAGCCGGATTACCGTTCCGGCTGAAATGCCCGAAGCCGCTTTAAAGAATATGGCCCTGGCCGACGAGAAAATCACTCAGATTCTTAAAGGCAGCCAGCCCCTCAAAGTCATTATCGTCCCGGGCAAGCTGGTAAATATCGTAGTCTGATTGCCAGAGAATCGGCTTGATCAGTTTACAACTTCATTATGCAAATCGTTATCGGCACCAAGAACAAAGGCAAGCTTCGCGAAATCCGCTCCATTTACCGTCAGTGGCTAGGCAAACGAAAATCATTTCTTATATTAATCCCGTTGAGCGATTTCCCAAATGTTCCCGACGTCAAGGAGACCGGGCGCAACTATCTTGATAACGCCAGAAAAAAAGCCCTGAGCTGGGCCAGGTGCACCGGTCAAATAGTTCTGGCCGAAGACTCCGGAATAGAAATCGAAGCATTGAACTGGCGCCCCGGTATCCGTTCGGCCAGGTTCGCATCAAATGATAAGCACCGTAATGCAACCGATAATGAGAACCACACCAAGCTTTTGGCCGCGCTGTCCGGGCTGGACCGCCGTCGGCGCCGCGCCCGCTACCGTTGCACGGCGGTTCTGGCCAGCCCGCAGGCAGTCCCGCACTTATGCGGGGCCCATCCCAAAAAAGGCGTGCTTGTAGTATCGGACGGCGTTTGCCATGGTTACATAGCCCAAAATCCTGCTGGCACAAATGGATTCGGATACGACCCCCTGTTCTGCCCGGTTGGGAAAAATTACAGCAATAGGACCTTCGGCCAGATTCCGGCATCTATTAAGAACCGACTCAGCCATCGGGGAAAAGCTATCAGGAAAATATTCCAAGAATTATCTAAAATCCTTGACACTGCTTTCAAATCACACTAATATTGCCGTACTAAACAAGATTAAAATCCGTTAAGTTTTATAGGTCAGTAGCTCCAATTGGTAGAGCGCCGGTCTCCAAAACCGGATGTTGGGGGTTCGAGTCCCTCCTGACCTGCAGTCGTAAAATAAATCAATATATGAATCTATCATTTTACAAAAAAGGACAGGGGATGATATCGCGCATCACGGCATGGATATTCCTCGGCGCGTTTGCCATGTTCGGAAGCATCTCGCTTTATATGTTTATCCCCAAAGAGGATCCGTCGGTCGACCCGCCGTTGGCAACCTTCTGGGGCAAGGAACTCTTTAGAATCCCTTTCTTTGACGTAAGCATAATGCTGGGGTTAATTTTCTCGCTGGTGTTTTTTGCCGGACTGCTATTTTTAATCTACTTATTTGTAATCAATAAGCCCAGCAATGCCGATTATCTGATTGAAACCGAATACGAATTGCGTAAGGTCTCCTGGCCTCCTACGTATGAATACTGGGGTTCGTCGGTAGCCGTAGTGGTCTCGGTTGTGACCATGGCCGTATTCCTGATTGTCGTAGATTTTCTCTGGGGCCATGTAATGCGACTTATCAAACTGCAGTAAGGTATTATATCATTATGAAAAAATGGTACGTTTTAAGAGTCCAAGTAGGCAAAGAGTCTAACGGAAAAGAAGCTCTGGAAAGAAAAATCGAAACACATTCGCTGTCCGAATTTATCAGCAAAATCC
>JAZDFB010000083.1:0-3302 GCA_043808305.1 Planctomycetota bacterium
CAGGCAAGTGGTGCAACATCTTATGGTATCTATTTCGGCACAGCCGCAACACCGCCATTTGTGGTAACCAATACCGGTATTGCAAACACTACCTATACGCCAAGTGCACTAAATAATAGCACAACATACTATTGGCAGGTCAACTCAAGCAATGCCGGTGGAACCACTACCGGTATTGTCTGGAGTTTTACTACCGCAGCAGAGATTGTAGGTAATGTCTATGTCGGTAATGCCGGCGGCAATAGTCCGACCGCCTCCGGTGTAACCTTGGCTGACACACCCGGTAGCGGTTATGCGACCGTAACATTTAACCTATCCCAGCAAAACCCATTTGGGAATGTCTCGTTTGACGGTATTGCCTTTTCGGATTACATCTGGGTCTTTGTCAAGTATTCCACGACCAGTGGGACGGATGGCTCGTGGAATCAAGCCATCTTAGCATCGGGTGGCAGTGTTCAGCCGACCTCTGATAATCTGGGCGCATTTGTCAGGGCTTCGCTTGCCGGAGCCAGCGGCAACACCTTTACACTCCGCTGGAACTACAATGGGAGCGGTGGGAACGGCGTTGGGGCATTTAATGCCGGTACCTTCCAGGTCAGGGTCTTTGTAATAGAGATGGTGGATGTCCCGACCGGGGCATATTACTATGATGCCGGCGGGATTGGCACTACTTCTTATAATAATTTTGGCGGTACAACTCAGACGCTGGTTAATAGCACTACACAGATACCCACAGACGCCGCATCCGGTTGGCCCAACGGCTACACATCATTTTACTTAGCCAAATACGAGGTCTCGCAACAACAGTATTGTGATTTCCTGAACAACATCCCGTCTGCGACTGCGGCAAGCACCTTTTATGCCGTTGCGAACTATAACCAGTATGGTTACCTCATCGCGAATACCGGCACTTATCCGAATCAGTATTGGACCGCTGCGCCGAACCGTGCCTGCAACTACTTATCCTGGGCTGATACGGTGGCGTATCTATCCTGGGCTGCATTAAGACCTATGACCGAGATGGAGTTTGAGAAGGCGGCACGGGGGACGAGTGGCGGGACGAATACCCGGACCTATCCCTGGGGCGATACTGCGCCATCCGTTACTACCGGCACAGTAGATGGCGGGACGCATGTTATATATAATGCTAATTATTATGTAGCCGGTATTACGCAGGTGCCTATTTTAGTTGGCTGGTATTTAGGTCAGAACTATGTGACAAACCCTGGTGGCGCCACCGGTATTGCGTATACCGGAGCATCGCCTTATGGGATAGCGGACTTGGCAGGGAATAACTGGGAGCATCTTATTAACTGTGCCTGGGCGACTGTGCCGTTGAATGGTAACGGGACAATCACGGCGCCTGCATCGTGGCCTACTGCGGCATCAGGGAAGGGCCTTCGTGGTGGCAGTTGGAGCAGCAGCGCCACGAGCTTGCAAGTGTCAGACCGCAGCTACGCCGGGTGGGCGGACACGGATCGCAACGGCGGTATCGGCTTCCGTCCTGCGAGGACCAAGTAGTTATTCCTTGGTTCCTTTATTCCTTTACGCCTTCGGTTTTATGCGTCCCGACAAGGTCGGGACGCCCGCGGCAAATTTTATGATGAATGTATCAACGTCTTTGATAAGTGAGTATCAAAAGATAAAGGCAGGATATCCTGAGAGTATTATTCTTTTTCAGGTAGGTATTTTCTATCGGCTGGTGCAAGATGATGCCACCAAGGTTGCACCGGAGATTGGATTAAAACTTATCACCACGAATGTGTTAGATAAAGGAGTTAAAAGCGAATCTATTGCGTTAGCAGGATTCCCGTCTTCAGGTTTAGATAAATACATCGGACGACTGGTCAGGCGGGGTCATAATGTAGCAGTCTTTGGTAAAGATAAGAGTTCAGGAAGTTGGTTGGTGAATGAAGTAATAAAGGTAATAAGAGATGGAAAAGTCAAGCAATCTGATGCAGGTAATTCCCAAGACATTAGACCTGATAATCTGGATGATTCAGAAAATAGATAAGTTCCCGCGCAGTCAGAGGTTTGTGCTGGGTGACCGATTGGAAAACTTGTTATTGGATATCCTGGATTTGTTAATAGAGGCTAACTATTCTCAGGATAAGGTTCCGATTTTAAGAGCAGTTAATCTCAAATTGGAAAAAGGGCGGTATTTACTTCGGATTGCGAAAGAGATACGTTTAATAAATATTAATGGGTATGAGTTTAGCGCGCGGTCTGTTAACGAAATTGGCCGAATGGTTGGTGGTTGGATAAAAGCCAGGGAAAAATAAACCCCGTTAGAAATGACCCCGCGGGACGAGATTGCCACGCCCCCCGATGGACATCGGGATGCTCGCAATGACAATGCCCGTGACCTGTCATTGCGAGGCCCCGCTGAAAAGCGGGATAAACTCCGCGACGAAGCAATCTCTATTTCTAACGGGGTAAATAGAGTTCGACCGGTAATGACCGGAGTTTTTATGTTTATGGACATAAGAAGAGTGTCAAAAGTGGTCCAGACGTGTTCCGGGCGTAAATTCCCTTTACTGGCAGTGTTTTTACTGCGAAAGAAGCGTGTGTGAAATTCGCCGAATATGATGAAAGCCTCTTTGTGGAGGAAGTAGTCTCCCGCTTTAACGAGACGGAGCGAAACTTACGCGAGGAGGTAGTTAAATCGGGTCGGGACAGGTCGTTTTTTAGTCCGTTGGGCCTTCGCGGTGGTAATTGGAACAACAACGCCACGAACCTGCAAGTATCAGACCGCAACAACGCCGGCTGGACGAACACGAATTGGAACAACAATATCGGTTTTCGTCCCGCCAAGACCTCTTACCGGTCGGACTTTCTTTTGGTAATTATTTAATGTACACATATAATAACCTGTTTGATAAAATGATAAGTTTTGAGAATCTGTTACGGGCGGCGCACTTGGCCCAGCGGGGAAAGAGAACCAAAACCAATACGGCCCGATTTAATTTCTTTATGGAACGAGAACTTTTTCAACTCCAGCAGGAATTAAAAGACGGTTCTTATCAACCCGGTCAATATCGTTCTTTTTATGTTTATGAACCCAAGAAGCGTTTAATCAGTGCGGCGCCTTACCGGGATAGGGTAGTGCACCACGCTCTTTGCCGGATAATTGAACCTATCTTTGAGGCAAGATTTATTTCCCACTCGTATGCCTGCCGGGTGGATAAAGGAACGCACCGGGCGATTGATAAATGCCAGTCATTTATCCTGGCTAATCGGTATGTATTACAGGGCGACATACAGAAATATTTTGAATCCATTAACCACGAGGTCTTGATGAA
>JAZDFB010000084.1:0-32505 GCA_043808305.1 Planctomycetota bacterium
ATCTTAAGCGTTTCTTCTAATAGAAATAATGCTTCTTGATACTTGTTCAGCTTACATAAAACAATACTTTTATTAATCAACGCACTTTCATATTTAGGGTCAATCTTGAGCGCTTCATCATAGGCAGATAATGCCTCGTAACGCTTATTTAATTTATCTAAAATAATACCTTTGTTATACCAAGCATCTCTGCATTTCTGGTCAATCTTAAGCGTATCCTCATAAGCAGATAACGCCTCTTCATATTGGCCAAGTTTTTCTAAGGTTACACCTTTATTAACCAGCGCCTCTTTGAACACAGGGTCAATCTTTAATATCTTTTCATATGCAAATAATTGCCTCCTCCATTCCTTTTTAGATAAACCATCATCTTCTATAGAGGTTATTCCATTTACATCTATTTTATATCTTATAATAGGATAGTTTACCATAGAGGAGTTCTCTTCTATTCCTTTAGCAATAGCTTGATAGGTAAATAATGCTATTTGTTCGGGGGTAGAGTTTGGAATGTCTATATTCAGATTCTTAAAAAACTTTTCAACAACTTGATGTCTGTTATTATCACTTAAACCAATACGAAATAGTCCATGTACCAGGTTTGTTTTTTCGTTAGCAAAGGGAGGTGGCATTAGCCTTTTTCTTTTAGTGATCCTATAAGACAAAACGGAAGGAACTGAATCATAAACACTGGCAAATAGAATATCAATGATTTCGTCTCTGCCTAGTTGTTGTCTTGTTTGTTCCATTATCTGTAGCAGTTCTTTACCAAGAAAACTCTGCTCATTTAATGGGCCCTTGAATAAATTAGGTTTTTCTTTCTCGAGTTGGGTAAATCTTCTTTCAAAAATGACTAAGCTACTGGGATTAACATTGCATGCAACCCCATAGATTTTATTGGAATTGCCGAGTATTGTGAGTTTCTTTAGTGCGTAATATTGTTTGTCTTGCATAGGACCACAACTAATCAAAACATCACTTCCGATTATTATGCTATTTTTTAATTGTGCTGCGACAATAAGAGTCATGTTGCTTAATCCTTAAAGAATAAAATACCAATTACATTCCTTATTAAATTAACCAAGGGTTTATCTTTATCACTCTTAATAAAACTAGTAAATTCCTCAGCGGTTTGACCGAGTGTTTTTAAAGAAAAAGTTCCTTGGGTCTCGTTAATTTTTTGCGTGAAATTGTAAACTATCAGAGTGATGTTTTTAATAATAGGAGTGACAGAATTTTTTGATAGTTTACTTGTAGCGGCAGATGTTTTAATTTCCGCTGCATACTTAGGACATATAGCATTGTATATTTGTTTAAACTCATTCTTAAATTTATTTAATTCCCCCGGAAAATGTTTGCTTATAACTTCTTTATCAATAAGATACACCGCTTCTTCTATTTTGTTGGCTTGAATCAGTTCCTTCAAATCGTAAACATCTTTCTTTGTAATTTGCTGTTTAAACGCCCTCATCTTTTTCTGAAACCTTTCGGAGCGTGGTTCGCCTGCCACCAAAACACCTAATGTTTTGCGCAATTTGTTCAATTCTGCACAGCAGCTCGCACAGGTTTGCAGGTGTTTTCTGAACGCCTCTATATCGGCTATCTGCGATACATCGCCTCCCGCGTAATCCGTTAAGTCTATTTTGAACTTCGCGCATTCTTTTTTCATAAAAATTCTTCCTTATAAATATGGTTTTAATAATTTGCCCAACTTGTTTGTTAATCGGTGCCAGCGTTCTCGTAAAACCGGAACCGGCGTGTTTAGAATTTTCGATATTTTGCAGTAACTTTTGCGTTCAGTAACCTTCAGATGGTAAAATTCGCGTTCCTTCTCATATAGCATTTCTAGGACTTTGCCCTTAACTTCTTTTATCTCTATATCTACTATTCCACTTAATCTTTTATCGGAAATATCAATTTCCGGATTCAAAATAATTCCTTTATGCTTGCGTCTATAGTCTGTAATCGCATTCCTAAGAATAGTAAAAATAAAGCTAGAAAATTTATTTTTTGGTTGGTAGGAATATCGTTTCCCCCATACAGAAAAAAGGGTTTTCACCGCAAGATCTTCCGCTGTGCCTATATCACCAATCTGTTGAAAGGCAAAATTAATCAACCATCCTTGATAGCGGTCACATATAACATCAAAAGCAGATACTATTCCTCTTTTTAGTTCCATCATCAATTCAATATCGCTTTTTTCCATAAATAGTACTTTGTAATGTTATATCTGCATTTTCCCTTCGTTTATACATATAGAGGGCCGAATAAGTCAATATAAATAGGGAAGCGCTTATATCCAAGAATATGTTTCGGGGAAAGAAAGAATCCCAGAGTAAATTGTTATGAGAAAGCAAAATAAAATATCGAGAATTTTAGTTACGACTATTTTACCCGAGAAGTATTCACAATTCCTTGAGAGTCATCAGAATCATTTTTCCGAGATGGAAGACAAAAAGAGGATTGATGAAATTGTGGATATTTGTGGACGAATATGGGCTCGAACTAGCCAAGAGGCCGTAAAAAGGAAGAAATCTGTTACAAATAAATAAATTTTTCTTGACAAAGTATTAGTTCTTGTTATAATGATACTCAAATGAACATTTTGATAAGTAAGAATATTAATCCAATAGGAATAACGAAGAATATAAATGTATAAAAGAAACTATCAGAAAACAACGGATAATCCAATAAATGTCTGTCTGTATATTAGGGTCTCTACCGATAAGCAGGCCAAAAGAGAAAATGGCTCGCTTGATACACAGATGGACCAGCTTATGAAATTTATCAAGTACAAAACAGCAAGCGGCGAAAATTGGGTTGTATTTAAAAAACTGATTGAAGGTGAAAAAGAAGGACAACATCATGGACGAAGCGCTAAAACTTTTGAAAACCGCGAAAAAATTAGGGAATTACGTCAATTGGCTAAAGACCGACTGATTGATGTTGTTGTTATAACGGATATTAGTCGGCTTGCCAGAAAGACTACAGATTTTCTATTACTGGCAGATGAACTTGACAAAAATGACGTAAAAATTATTTCTCTTAAAGAGAATATAGATCTTACATCCCCCACCGGTAAGCTTATGACTACTTTTATAGCCGGGTTAGCCCAGCATGAAAGAGAAGTAATTTCTGAAAGAACTAAGAATAAGATAAAGTGGCGAGTAGAACAAGGATTCCCAATTGGACCACCACCTATTGGTTATACTATGAAAGATAAAAAATATGTCGTTGATGAAAAATACGCTAAACATATCAATGCATGTGATGCCATTTATCTTGAAAAGCAGAGTGGAAATGAGGTGGTTAAAGAATTCTACAATCGTGGTTACCGAACGCCAAGTGGTAAGATATACAATAAACCAACGATTTGTCGAATGCTCCGCAATCCCACCTATGCAGCCAAAATTAAGTATGACGACAAAACTTTTGATGCACAATGGAAGTTAATCCGCTCTTGGAGCGACCATCAAAAAATTCAGAAAATAATGGACCGTAATACCCGGTACCGTCATAGTCCTCAACGCCAATCACAGAATCATACTTACCTCCTTCAGGGACTCTTAAGATGTTCTGCATGCGAACATATGATGACGCCAAAACCAGGAACAGGACGCAGCGGCAAATACTATGCTTATTATGCTTGCTCAAATGCAGAAAAGTCAGGCGGTTTAGCATGCCAGCGCAATTATCTTCCTGCAGATGCCGCTGACCAAGCTGTTTTAGAATACCTTAAAAGACTTGAGCTTAGCCCTGATATAACAAAGGCAGTCGTCAAAAAGGCGAATGAACTATCATCTGAAACAGTCGTAAAAATTAAAGATGACCTCAAACGAGTCCAAGACCAATTGTCTATAGTCCGTAGTAAACTTTCCAATCTTGCGGATGCAATTGCAGATGGTGGCCAAACCGTGATGCAGACTCTCCAGAAGAAATTAGAGGATTTAGAGAATGAAAGGGAAGAATTAGAATCCAGTGAAGCGCGATTAAAGACTGAAATTGAAGCTGAACAAGGAGAAGAACTTTCTATCCAAGACCAAATCAGAACACTATCATTATTTAACCAACTTATTATTCTCAATAAGGACAAACCCGAATATATTAAAGCAATCCTACCACGTTTCGTGGATTATGTAGTATGGCATAGCCAAGAAAATGGGACAGGTCATCTCGAAATTGCTTTATTCCCAAGGCCAATTGCCAAGTCAGAAGATACTACTTTTGAAATTATACTAAAAGACCTTGTTAAAAACACGAAGGTCAAGGCTAAAATTCAGCCTAAAGCCTCAAAAGACAAAACGGAAACCATGTGGGATGAACCGTCGTCGGTTCGTCCCGGAGTATCAATTGGGGTGAGTGACGGGGCTCGAACCCGCAACCTTCAGAGCCACAGTCTGAAGCTCTAACCAATTGAGCTACACCCACCATTTTCTTGATGACCAATTACTAAACTAAGCGAAGCCTGTCAAGAAGTTTATCACCACTAACACGCAAAACAAACTATTTCCATTGACAAAACGCCTATAATTCATACCTTTGTAGTTTATGATTCACTGCGCCCGTAGCTCAACTGGATAGAGTGGCTGGCTTCGAACCAGTAGGTTGCAGGTTCAAGTCCTGCCGGGCGTATTTTAGTAATTACAAATTGCAGAGTCCATATTCCAGATTAATCTGTAATTTGAAATATGCCATATGAAATTACCGAGGGTTATTTCCATCGTCGGCCGTTCCGGTGCAGGCAAGACTACCCTGCTGGAAAAGGTTATCCGCGAATTAACAGGCCGGGGATATAGCATCGCCACAATCAAGCACTATAACCACGGGTTTGAGATAGACCATCCGGGCAAGGATTCTTACAGGCATTTTAAAGCCGGCAGTTGCACCGCTGTAGTTGTGGGGCCGGATAAAATGGCCATCGTCAGAAAACTGAATAAACCGCTGTCATTTAATGAGGCTTTGGAACTGGCATTACCGGCCAAGAGCCGCCAGCACATAGATTTGATAATTACCGAGGGCTTTAAGCGGGCGAATACGCCCAAGATTGAGGTTGTCCGCAAGGCGCTGTCCGCAAAACCGGTTATCCCCCCGGCCGGGCATTTGGTTGCCCTGGTGACGGATGCCGATATCAGAGGATACAGATGCCCATTTTTCGGGCTGGATGAGATTAAGAGAATCAGCGATTTTATGGTTCGGCTGTTTGAGTGAAACGAATTATACTCCAGCAGTTTGAACGTTAGTGAATTATACTTCGGCAGTTGGAGTAAAATGACTTACTGCCGAGTATCCTCAGTTGGTAACTCACTACGTTCGAACAGCTGATGGACTGCTGGGTATCCGCGGCTGTAACACTCCTTTGTCGTTAACAGCCGATGGACAGTCGACCATACTCGGCAGCCCGTACGGGTTCTTGTCCCAAGACCCCTCAGGATCGAAGGATAAGTCGCTAACGCTTCAACTGCCGAAGTATCGAGGAGAAATTTATATGCCGTGCAAGAAAAACCGTATAGGCTTGGTTCAGGTCAAGGCGGATGGACGGGTTATACCTATTAAAGGATTTATCCAGGAGATGATAGGCTCCGGCATTATCGGGATGCTCAAGCCGCTTAAAGGAGTTCCTGCTAATCCCAAGAAAGTAGAAATCAAGATAAAAATATTGTACCCGAAATAAAATGCCTTAAAACAGCATTTCTTTGTAACCTTTTTGAGGGAGCGTAGCAATAATATTATAAGAAAGCTGAATAATGATAACAGCTGAACTGAAGCTGGACAGGTTTGCATATATCGCCGGATGGCTGGATGCTTTTGTTCAGAATAGCGCTATTGATGAATCGATAAGCCAATCTGACATCAATGACATCGGCGCAACCATGAACGGGGACAAGAATGCCTTTGCCGGGTTAATCAGGCGTTATCAGGATAAAATCACGGCTAAGATGTGGCGGTTCACCCGGGACAGGCAGCAGTTGGAGGTATTGGTTCAGGATGTTTTCATAGAAGCTTATAAATCTTTGCATAGTTTCAGGCAGGGTTTCCCTTTCCTGCCCTGGCTGATGAAGATTGCCGTAAGGACCGGATACCGGCATTGGAAAAAGTCAGCCCGGACATCAAAAGAGGTGTCTTTAGACCGGGTCGGAGAAATCCTGTCTAATAACGTTGTTAACGAACCAAGCCAGGCCGGTGAGTTATTGCATACCTTGCTGTCCAGGTTGCCGCCTAAGGATAGGCTGGTTTTGACTCTGATATACTTTGAAGGGTGTTCGATGTCGGAAGCCGCCGAACTGACCGGCTGGAGCCTGATAATGACCAAAGTCAGGTCACATCGGGCCCGCAAAAGGCTTAAGGAGCTTGTTGAGAGGGCATCAGCGAGAGGGTAAAGATTATGAACCAATTAGAGGTTATTGAGAATTTAGCCGCACTGGCCCGCAAGGAACCGGTACCGACTTTTGATGTAACCGGACAGGTGATGCACAAACTGGTATTCCGGAATGAGCAGACCGTGAGTTTCTGGTGGTTAGCCACGGCCAGCCTGGCCACAGTCAGCGCATTTATTTTATTCGTGCAGGTATATATTGTTTCCCAGGACCCGTTAGTCGAGTTCCTGGAATCGATAAGGAGCGTGTTATTATGAGCAATCAAGAATCTGAGCGGAGCGAAAACTTAACCGCCCCCCTGCCGCGTCCCAAACGGTGGCGCTGGATTTTCCTGTGCCTGTGTTTTTTCATCTGCGGCCTTTTCCTGGGCCCTGTTTTGGCCCAAACTATTATGCGGCATCATGGCCCTCATTCCGGCCCCGAAGATTTGGATAGACGGGCTGGGCGCATAGTCTCGTGTATGCGCGAAGATTTTAATCTGACAGAGGACCAAACTAAACAAATATCTGCTATAGTCAAAGCAAAACTCGTTTCGTTTGAGGACGCCCTGCGCAAGAATTTTGATGCTATGGACCTGGAGATACGCGCCATTCTTACCGATAAACAGATTACTAAATTTGACGAGTGGAAGAGCAAGAAACTCGAGAGATTTCCCGGTTCTCCGAGGGAGAATATGCCGCATAAAGGCAAGTAATCTTAAATAAACAGGGGAAAGGTTATAATTATTTATAGGAGGTTTTATATGAAACATAGAATTGAACCGGTTATTATCGGGATGATTTTGTTTGTGGCTGTTATAAGTTTTTACGGTTGCCATGGGAAGGAGAAATCTGATAGCGGCAGCAGCGCCGTGGCGACGCCTTCAAACCTGGCCTATACCAAAATAACCAACACTGCCACATCAGCTACCACCAACATTATTTTTACCTGGAGCGATAACTCTGACGACGAGACGGAATTTGTTTTATATGTAAGAGCGTTCGGAGCAACTGATTGGGAGGTGGCGGCCAGCGGGATTCCGGCTGATGTAACGTCCTATTCCCTGCTGACAAGCACTCTAAACGGTTATAATTTCCAGTTCTGCTTAGTTGCGTATAATGGTAATGACAGTATACAGTCTGAGGCGTCGAATACTCTGACGGTCAACTTGCCTTAGGATAACAGGCTGTTAATATTTTTTACGAAAAGCAGGAAAAGTATTGACATATTTTTTATAATCTGTAACTATTTACATGGACTTACGAGTCCGTCTGTTTAATTTAGGTTTTTGGTAATTGAGGCGACAGTGTTAACTATGACTAAAAAATTACTGGCCATTCTGGCGGCTGGGGCGATATTGGCGGCCGGCTGCGGCACGGTGCGCAAAGCCCGCGAGGCTCAGGATACTTCAAAGATTGCGGCCGGCGAGCGGACCGTTACCGCGGCCGAAGTGGGCTTAACCAAAGGCACGCTGCTTACTTTGGAGCGCAGTTTGGAAATCGCGCTGGTTTACCACCCTACCATTGCTCAGGCACGATCCAGTTTGGCCTCGACTGAAAAGCAATACAGCGATGCGGTGGCCGGTTATTTACCGTCGGTCAGCGCCGGCGCCAGCTATAAAAAAGGCACTTCTAATAACTCGCTGGCCTCGGCTAGCAACGAGTCCAACAAGTCGTATTCGGCGAATGTTTCCCTGAACCAATTAATATATGATTTTGGCAAAACGCCGGCGGCCATCAGGCAGGCTTATGAAAATACCCTGAGCACGGAGGCGTTGCTGAAGTCAACCGAGAATAATATCGTTTATAATACCCGCCAGGCATACTATGATTTAATCAAACAGCAGGCTCTGGTCAAGGTAGCCGAAGAAACGGTCCATCAGTATGAGGTGCATCTGGAGCAGACCCAGAACCTGTTTGAAGTGGGACGGCGCATTAAATATGACATTACCAAGGCCGAGGTTGATTTAGGCAATGCCCGGATTAGTTTAAGCAACGCGCGCAATGCTTTAACAACTGCCCGGGCCGTGCTTAATAATACGCTGGGTTTGGCCGAGGACGCCGGATACACCGTCCAGGAACCGCCGGCGGGAGAATTTAAGGACCGCAACTTTGATGAACTCGTAAAGATCGCACGGCAGAGCCAACCGGAATTAGTTGCCCAAATTGCCAAAGAACGCGCGGCATCCGCCGCCATCGACCAGGCGATTGCAAATTTATACCCGTCACTGTCATTAAGCGGCGGATATAGCTGGAGCGGCTCGCAATTCCCGCTGGTTTGGAATTGGTCGCTGGGCGCCCTGCTGAGCGGGACTCTTTTCAATAGCTTCCGCAATACCAACCAGATTGACGAGGCCGTGGCCAATCTGAGGTCAACAAGGGCCGCCCGGGCCGCACTGGAGCAGCGCATATATCTGGACCTGACCCGCGCCGTGGCGCAGTTAGAATCGGCCGGCGAACGTTTAATCCTGGCTAAATTGACTGTCCAGCAGGCTGAAGAAAACCTGAATCTGGTTAACGAACGTTATAAACTGGGCAAGGCGTCATCCGTGGAATTAACTGATGCCCAGGTGGCGTTAACGAATACAAAAGTCAATAATATTCAAGCGAAGTTTGATTATCAGACGGCCATAGCGTTGATTAAGAAAACTATAGGAGGAAAATAGATTATGAAAAAAGGCATTATCGCACTTATCGTCATTATTGTCATCGGAGCTGCCCTATGGTTCTTCTTTTTACGCAACGGGAATAGCGTAATAATCGGATACAAGACCGTTAAGGTTGACAAAGGCACGGTTATCAAGACGGTCAGCTCCAGCGGTGTGGTCCAGCCGATGCAACAGGTCCAGGTCGGCACGCAGGTCAACGGCCCGATAAAGAAATTATATGTGGATTTCAACGCTCGGGTAAAGGAAGGTGATTTGATTGCCCAGATTGACCCGGCTACCTACGAGGCACGGGTTACCCAGGATAAAGCCAGCCTAATCAGCAGTATTGCCAACGTCAAGAGAGTAGAAGCCGGCCTGAAGCAAGCCCAGAAGGAATTGGAACGTTCAAAGGAATTAGCCAAAAGAGACCTAATTTCCCAATCTGAACTGGATACTGCCGTAGCTTCTTACGATTCTCTGGCGGCACAGCTTGAGGTCGCCAATGCAGGCGTGGAACAGTCCCAAGCCACATTAAACAATTCAAAAATAAACCTGGCCTATACGACCATAAAGTCGCCCATTGATGGCATTGTCATTTCAAGAAACGTTGACGAGGGGCAAACCGTCGTGGCAAGTTTCTCGGCGGCAACATTGTTTATCATTGCCAACAACCTTACCAAGGTCCAGATTCAGGCCAGCGTAGCTGAATCGGACATCGGGAAGATTGCATTAAAACAGCTGGTAAGGTTCACGGTTGACGCCTATCCGGACAATAAATTTGTCGGACGTGTGGAACAAATCCGGCTCTCCCCTACCACAGTTTCAAATGTGGTAACCTATACGATCATTATCAATGCGGACAATCCTGAAGAGAAATTATTACCGGGAATGACCGCCACCCTATCGTTTGAAGTGGAAAAACATGACAATGTTTTGCGGGTGCCTAATGCCGCCCTGCGTTTTGTGCCGCCGGACGAAGTAATGGCAAAAATAACGGTTCCTGTAGATACGGGAGCAGTTACTCTTCCAGATTCAACGGTGTTATCCGGCACGGTCCAAATCCAAAACAATGGCTCGGCCATCACGCCGGAAGCCCGAAGCGGCCGGCGTCAAGACCGGAGCGGGATGCCCAGGAATAGGTCATCTAATAAAGAGGTGCAGACCAAGAAACAAATCTGGGTTTTGGATAACGGTAATTTGAAACCCATCAGCATTATAATCGGCATAACGGACGGTTCTTTTACCGAGGTTTTAAAAGGCGATATCACCGAAGAACAAGAGGTAGTTACCGGCACGATTAAAAAAGGTGAAGAAGCGTTGATAAATCCTTTTATGCCGCAGTTCCCCGGCAAGGCGGCGTCAAAAAAGTAACGCGCTAAAGATATTTATTATACTAAAGTATATTTATTATGTTATACCTTAAGGTATTATGCAGCCATTTATTTCACTTGAGAACATAACCAAGACATACCAGATGGGCGAGGTGGATATCCCGGCTCTGCGGGGCGTTTCTCTTACTATCAATGAAGGCGATTTCATAGCCATTATGGGCGCATCCGGCTCAGGCAAAACCACCCTGATGAATATCATCGGCTGTCTGGACCATCCAACCAGCGGCAAGTATTATATGGAAGGCGCGGACATATCAACTCTTAGCCGTGACGAACGGGCAACGATACGCAATAAGAAAATCGGGTTCGTATTCCAGAATTTCAACCTGCTTTCGCGCACCTCGGCCCTGGAGAACGTTGAATTACCCCTGTTTTATGGCAGTTCATTAACTTCCAAAGAAAGGGATAAACGAGCCAAGGAAATACTGGGGCAAATGGGGTTAGGCGACCGGACCAAACATTATTCCAGCCAGTTATCAGGCGGCCAACAACAGCGGGTGGCCATTGCCCGGGCTCTGGTCAACCAGCCCAAATTCCTGCTGGCGGATGAGCCGACCGGCAACCTGGATTCGAAGTCAAGCGTGGAGATAATGGAGATAGTCCGCAAACTGAATGGCCAGGGACTGACGATTGTTATGATTACCCACGAACCGGACATTGCGCAATTTGCCAAAAAGAAATTCCAAATGAGAGACGGATTGTTAGTATGAATTTATTAGTTTCCCAACGTATTGCCTTAAGAGCCCTATTGCGTAATAAAGGCCGTTCCACCCTGACTATCATCGGTATTGTTATCGGTATTGCCGCGGTTATTTCAGTAATTGCGGTCGGCCAGGGCGCCACGACCATGATTAAAGAGCAGATAAAAAGCATGGGAAACAATGTCCTGATGATTTTCCCGGGCAGCGCCCAGGCCGGCGGAGTGCACTTTGGCGGAGGCACAAAATCCACCTTGACTATCAAGGATTGCGAGGCTATTGCCAAGGAATGTTCCACGGTTCTGGCCGTTTCTCCGATGATTCGGGCCGGCGGACAGGTTATTTATAAGGACAAAAACTGGCGCACCAGCCTCCAGGGCATCGGGCTGGATTACCTGATTATCAGAAGCCAGACCATAGCTCTGGGCGATTTTTTTACCGAATCAGATATTAATAATGCGGTCAAGAATTGTGTCATCGGGAGCACTATTGTTGATAATCTTTTCCCTGATGACGCCAAGGAAGATGTCATCGGCAAGATAATACGCATCCGAAGCGTTCCTTTTAAGGTGGTGGGCATATTAGAACGCAAGGGCGCGGCTGCTTTCGGCCAGGACCAGGATGATGTAATTCTGGCGTCCTGGTCCACGGTCAACCGGTTCTTTGAGCATTCATCATTTAATACGGTGGATAATATGCTGGCCAGTTCCAAATCCACGGAACTGATACCGCAGGCCAAATCGGAAATCACGGCGCTTCTGCGACAGCGTCATAATATCCCGGATGGCGCCGATGATGATTTTAATATCCGCGATATGACCGAATTGACCGATATGATTACCTCAACCTCAAGATTGATGACTATGCTGCTGGCTATGATTGCGTCTATCTCATTAATCGTGGGCGGTATCGGAATAATGAATATTATGCTCGTTTCGGTCACCGAGCGGACCAGGGAAATCGGAGTAAGAATGGCGGTCGGGGCCAAAGGTAAAGATATATTACTCCAGTTCCTGGTTGAATCTTCCATACTTGCATCAATCGGGGGCATTCTTGGGGTTGCACTCGGAACTGTTACCGCGGAAATTGTAGCCAGGTCCTTCAAGTGGCCCATATCTGTGTCAATAAGTTCCGTTGTTTTGGCATTGGTCTTTTCTGCGGGCGTTGGAATATTCTTTGGGTTTTACCCGGCTTGGAAGGCATCACGTCTCGACCCTATAGAGGCGCTTAGGTACGAATAATTACGTCAGCCTTCCCTTTTAGCCACTAAGACACCAAGGCACAAAGGGGAAAAACTAATAATTTAATTCTTAGTGCCACGCGATGCCGCATGGCTGTCGTCTTAGTGCCTTTGTGGTTAGTGGCAGTTCGAGCAAAGCGAGTTACCTGCCACGTTATCCCGCTTCGGCGGGACTCAAACTGGCACTAAGGTGCGTATTTAGCGCACGGGTCGCTGAACGGCCCCTGTCCGGCCGCGCCAATCCCGGCCACCTTGAACCAGTATTTTTGGCCGCTGGTCAATCCGGTGATGGCAGCAAAGGATTCAGTGGCATTGGTTTTAGGTTCCCAACTATCCGGCACATTGGGATCTGTGGTTATATGAATGACGTAACTTCGGGCGCCGCGCACCGGCTCCCAGTTAAGGTCAATCTCGCCGTCATTATTACCGGCCGTAGCGCTAAGGTCTGTGGGCGGAAGCAGTTGCCCAACCGGCGCGCCCGCGTCCTTGACGCTCATCCCGGCTGAAAGTATCTTGGCTACATCGCCGCCCGAGACATTTTCCACATAGAGCGCGGCCTGCGTCAATATCAGGTCCAACTCCTTTGCCGCGTCGGCCAAATCTTCAGTGGCGCCCTTGGAATCCAAGCGCTTAACCTCCGCGGTATTTTGGGCGGTTATCGTGGCGGTCTTTTTAGCGGTGATGTCCACCAGAGCCGGGACAGGCGTGGTAAAATTCGGATTCCCGGTCATCTTGGTGACAATTGCGTCGGCCAGCATAATCTTGTCCGAAACTGACAGTCGATTAAGCCCTAACTTTATCTTGGCCATACCTTTACCTCCTTTTAGAGGCTGTTAGTCATCCTGACACGCAGTGTCAGGAGGGCGTTACAGCCACTTATCCCAACTATTGAGCCGCAGCGAAATCCAGCACTTATGCAGGATTCCGTCGGGGTCTTTTGAGCCTGTTGAGCGTTACAGCCTCTTAAACCCACTGTAGGCGGGTTATTACTCCAATTTTATGTCATATTGCCCAATGTCATATTATCACACAGCCCTTATGTTGATTAACACCGGCTTTCTGTTAACTAACACCGGCTTTCTGTTAACTAACAAAGCCTTCTTGTTAGCTAACAACGCCCTTCTGTTACTAACAAAGCCCTTTTGTTGATTAACAAAGCTCTTCTGTTGACTAACAAAGCCCTTTTGTTAACTAACACAGCCTTCTTGTTAACTAACAAAGCTCTTATGTTACTAACAAAACCTTTCTGTTGACTAACAAAGCTCTTCTGTTGATTAACAAAGATCTTCTGTTAACTAACACTGGCTCTATGTTGACTAACAAAGCTCTTATGTAGTTGGCTAAATCACCTCCTTTTAGTCGCAGTTTGTGCGTTGTGTTTCCCGCCGAAGCGGGAGCAAATCCCGCCGTAGCGGGAAACGGCAGTGAATTTACTGCGACTTATCCCGACTATTTCGTCGGGGTTCTTAGAGCCAGTTACTCCGCACCCATCCGGAGGATAGGCACCGTGGCACAGACAAACATTCTGCCCGTTTGACCCCTGCCCCCTGGGTGTCACCAGCTATGTATGACTCACATTTAGACCTTGTCGTAGGCCTCTTACTCCACCCGGCCCACACCGTAAAAATACAGGTGCTCAGGTGTTTACGGCCCTGTACTGGTTTTGCGAACCTACAACTTCTGATTGTGCACTTGACTATATACTTGCCATAAATTATACTCTGGCAGTTTGATGGCGCCTTTGGCGCCAGAATTACTGCCAGGTATACTCGGCAGTAAGTCGTTCCTCCAACTGCCGAAGTACTTTACACCCCGAATGGCGCCCCCGCTGGGACGGTAGGCAGGCGTAAATTAATCCGTTTCAGCAGGTCAACAAAGTCAAATGGTTTAGGGATAAAATCCACGCCGAGTTTGAATATCTCGTCCCTATCCTGACCATCAACCGAACCACTCATAACTATAATAGGCAGTGCCGGGTATAATATTTTTGCCTGTCGTGCGAGTTCTATACCAGTCATTTCAGGCATGTTCATATCGGTCAACAGCAGACCTACGGCCTCGGAGGTGCCTCCCTCTGCACGGAGGTTAGTCTTCAGATGGTTTAATGCTTTTATGCCGCTGGTAAAGGAAATCACCTCGTGATTATGACGGCCTAAAAACTGCGTTAGCATTTGACCAATTTGAGGTGTATCATCCACCACCATTATGGTAGGTTTTTCAGCCTCAACCAGAGGCTGATGAGCCTTTGGTTCAAGAGGCTGATCCCTGCCCGCCAGTAGGCGCTGCGCCTTAGGCGAAAATTTATTTGCATTATTGGTCATACCACATCCTTCTATCGAATTAAATATTGCTGCAAAATTCCGGCGTATTTCACTGCCCTGTTTGCGATGGTGGATTATTTCCGTCCCTGTCTCGGCGGTATACCTCTTTCACCCATCATTCCGCCGCCAGGTATATTTTCTATCTTTTTATACTCCTCATATTGCTGAGAGGTCAAAATCTGTTTGACATTCTCGTTGCTTTCGTTTCTGATGCTGTCTATCTTGGTTCTTACCTCCTCACGCGTTATTTCCTGCGTGCGCTCCTTGTTAAATAATTCCATCGTTTTATTGGTTCTATCAGAAATAATCTTATTGAGTTCCTGCTGTTGATAATCATTAAGATTTTGCGCCTTGGCAAACTCCTCTATTCTGTTGGCAACCGCTTTCTGTGTCTCTTCAGAGATGCGTTTTTCCATATCCTCCCGTTGTTTTTGCTGGATACTTTTTAGCGACTCCTCCACTTTATTTTGGAACAGTTTGGCAAATTCCGGGTTTTGGAATAATTCAGGCGAGAAATTCTGGGTTGACGCCCCTGATAAATTTGCCTGTAAATCCGGTGATGGCTGAATATCAGGAGTATTTGATTGTACTTTGTTCTCCAACCATGCCTTAATTACCTGCATTTTATTTTCCAACACAGCAATACGGGCGCCATATAGAGTGTTATTCTCCGTCAGTTGAGATTGCCTGGCAATAATACCTTTTAAATTTGTCAAATCATTTTGGAATTTATTAAGACGTGAATTTAAATCTTTCACTTCATCTGATGTGATTTGACCATTCACTTTTTTATCGGGCATAGAATTTAAAAGAAACCCCGGATTAAGATAAAGATACCCCACTAAACCGGCGGAAATTAATGCTATGACGGCAATTGCAGTTATAAAATAGTTCATGCTAAATTATCCTTATTAATAGTTTTTTTCTAACGATGGTTACCAACTGATTTCATATCTGTTATTTTTTTATGCTATTACTTCATACTACTCATACCTAAGAGCTTCAAGCGGCAGCAAATATTAAAACCTTCCCCCGATACCCCACGATATCTGCCTGTCTTTGTCATCAAAACTATAAGTATATCCGATTCCCAACGGCAAAGGGAATCGCCAAAAGTTATAACCAATCCAAAATCCAATGCCTTGTTTTTCCAAACGCTGATTGTCCCGCCAACACATTGCATAATCAGCAAAAACTTCGCCGTTCAAAAATCCTTTCATACTGCGATACATTGGGTGTACGTAAGTTATATTTGCCGCCGCTATTTTGTCGCCTATAAATTCCCGGGCATATGACCCTCTTAAACCCTCACTATGGTTAGTACCAAACATCTGACTAAAAGGAAGATTATTGCCTAAGGAGCCCTTCAAAGATATATTAATGCTGTTTCTTCGTTCAAAACTCGTTCTTTGATTAACGCCTGCCGTAATTTTCGTAAATTCGGCATCTGAACCCCATATTGAATCTCCTCTTTCCGTGGAAATCTGAAAATCTCGAGTGGTATTGGCTTTATGTGTTTTTTGCAGACTATCTTTTACTTCAGCCATTCCCATTCCAAACATCCGCCCCAATCCCCCTCCTGAGAAACCCTCTTCATTATTTCTTTCAGCTATTCTTATTGATAAAATTACGGAATTGAATCTTCCGCCTTCTTCCGGCAACGAGACTGAAGCATCACGATACTTGGCATGATTAGCCGCATAACCTGCAGAACCTTGAATATTTTTAGATAATGGAAATCCAACTGAAAAGGTTGACTGGTGCAATTCTTTTTCATACTGATTACTAATCTCGCCATATCTATTTGGGTTTTCTCCAAAATCCCTTCTATCGAAATTTATGGTATTAAATCCACCGTCTTTATAAGCATATTCAGTCAGAGACTGCTTAGATCTGCCAAACATTAATGAATAGTGCGCAAGGAAAATGCTTGCCATCCCGGAGAATTCGCCATCTTGGGAACCTCCAAAAAGCATAATCCTTTCATTATTTTTAAACAAGTTTTGCTCTATTAACGTTAATCCCATATGGTTTTGGGCTGCAAATGGCATTGGCAATATAAACCAGCTATCTTTGGCAAAAATTGTGATTCTGACGCCATTTAATTTTTCTACCCACTCATCTTTTATTTCCAGAGTTTTAAAAAGCCCCAACCGATGCAAATTTTCCTTGCTTTTCTCAATATTTTCCGGATTGAATATGTCCCCTTCCTTAAAAAGCAACTCCTTCCGAATTATAGATTCTTTAACCCGATTCCCGGTGATTACTATTTCCCTTATTACTTTTTCCTTTTCTACCGCATAAATAATTGGGCTGCTACTAAAAGCAAAAAAAAGGATTGACCCAACCAAAACAAGCTGCTTCCTTAGAACTTTTGTAACATTCATTTTTCATATTAAGTTCATATCTATTGTTTCTTTAATGTTGTCGCTTCATATTCTTCGTATCTAAGCGCTTCAATTGGGTTAAATCGTAAATTCCAGGGCAATCGCCAAATTAACGGCAGAACCCTGAGATATCTCAGGGTGCTGCCGATTAAACAAGTTTGGTTATTATTTAGGTCCAAAACCTCTACCTTCGCCCTGACCTCTGTCGCGTACGCCGTTATTATCAGGGCGTTTTTTCGGTTGGTCTTTCATTGCCTGCTCGCGTTCTGATTCGCTTAATTTGCCATCTCCATCCTTGTCGTACTTTTTGAGCATCTCTGCCTGGCACGTTGCTTCTTCATCCTTTCTCATTTGTTCAAATTCTGATTCGCTCAGCTTACTGTCGCCGTCCTTGTCGTATTTTTTAAGGATCTCAGCCCAGCGCGCCGCCGCTTCATCCGTTCTCATCTGCTCGCGTTCTGACTCACTCAGTTTGCCATCCCCATCCTTGTCGTATTTCTTGAGCATTTCTGCCCGGTGCGCCTCGTCGCCTTTTTGTAATCCGGTTCTTTTGGTATCACTGATTGGGCCATTATTTTTATTCTGGTTATCCGTTCTCATCTGCTCGCGTTCGGATTCGCTTAGTTTACCATCCCTGTTCTTGTCATACTTCTTGAGCATCTCAGCCTGACGCGTATCCTCTTCATCCTTTCTCATTTGTTCAAATTCTGATTCGCTCAGTTTGCCATCCCCGTCTTTATCGTACTTCTTAATAATTTCAGCCCAGCGTGCCGCTTCTTCATCTTTTCTCATCTGTCCAAATTCTGATTCGCTTAGTTTGCCATCGCCGTCTTTGTCGTATTTCTTGAGCATCTCTGCCCGGCGCGCCTCGTCGCCCTTGCCTGGTTGCTGTCTACCCTGATTTGGATTATTGTCTGAAGCGAATGTCGGTATTACGCTCCAGTTGATGATGGCTATTGCCATAATCATCACGATTACTTTTTTCATAACCGTTCTCCTTTCTTTTTTATATAGATAATAAACACTCGTTATTGTTTCTCATTATTTTTCTTTTAATATTTTCTCTGCTTCCTGTAGGACTTTTTGCACTTCCTCACGATTGGGATTAATTTCAAGCGCCTTCTTGAAATCTATAATTGCAAGGTTGCATTCATTTTTAGCCCAATAAGCTATTCCACGGTTATAATACACCCCAGCATCAGTTGGTTTAATTTCAATAGCTGTAGTAAAATCCGATATAGCCCGGTCATAGTCGTTTTTATAAAGGTGAATCAGGCCACGATAGCTATAACCATCCGCAAGTTTTGGATCTATTTGAATCACTTTATCGCAATCTGCAAATGCCATATCGTATTCGCCTTTATTAATATAGCAACGCGTCCGTTGAATATATGCACCGGTGTATTCCGGGTCTATTTTAACCGCCTCAGTATAATCTGCTATGGCGCGGTCGTATTCACCTTTATCTATATAGGCATTCCCGCGGTAGGAATAACTCACATCGGTCGGGCATATATCAATTGCTTTAGTATAATCTGCGATGGCACGGTCATATTCACCTTTCTTATGATAAGCGCGTCCACGTTCGAAATACGCCAAATCATTTTCATGATTAAATTCAATGACTTTATTAAAATCTACAATAGCAAGGTCGTATTCACCATTATTGGCATATGCCCGCCCACGGCCGAGATAAGAATCTATATATTGTGGGTCAATCTTAACCGCCTTATTAAAGTCTAAAATCGCCTTATCATATTCACCGTTTTTTAAGTAAGCAAACCCACGGTTGGCATACATCTCCGCCGATTTCGGTGTTACGTCAATATTTATAGCTGTGGTTAAATCTTCGATAGCGCTGTCATATTTATTTATACAATAATACACAACCCCTCGTTGGTTATAGGCAGTTATATATCGGGGATTAATTTTAATTGCCTGGCTAAACTCTGTAATTGCCTTATCATATTCTTTCTTCTCGAAATAGATGATGCCTTGTTTAACACACAAGTTGGAATTACTTATCGTTTGGTTGCCTTTAGAAAGACACCCACTTAACAAGCTAACTAACAGTAAAATAAATAGCTTCTTCATTTTTTATCATTATTTAGATGGCTTGCGCCTTTTCCCGGATTTGCCGGGCCGCATTCTCACGTGGCGCTAAATCCGGGAACCCGGCCAGTAAATCACCGGTTTTAGCCAGCAGCCGGGCTTCTTTGCTGCATACTGGACAGGATGCCAGATGACGTCTGATTTGCCCGCTGAGTTCCCGGTCCGTTTCCCCGTCCAGGAAAGCAACCAGTTCTTCCAATACCTTTTCGCACTTCATAGCTGCCTCCGTCTCCTGATAAGTTAAATCCTCGAACCTCCAAAATATTCCGCTGAATTAATACGGAATCCGTCATTTCAACACTGACAGACGCCACTTTACTATTTTTATAGTTATTTTCTCATTTCAAAAGTATATAATAAGACATTTGCCGTGTACTGGAATAAAGATTCATGAAATACATATTTATTGTTTCTGCCTACGGTCCTTATTCCTTTCTTCTCCTATCTGTGTGTTTTTTTTGTCCGCTAAGGCAAATTAACAGTCAGAATATTAGACTCGTCAGACGATATACTGTCATCTCCGTTATACGCGATTAGGCAGAATTGATAATTGTAATTGATTAAAGTGCTTGTAGACACAGAATAGGACGTTACGTCAGCAGGGATTCCGCTGTCAAACAATGTCCAATCAGTCGCTCCAAATTCCCTTACATATAAAATAAACGCTGTCTCGTCGTCAGAGTTATCACTCCAGGTAAAAATAATATTGGTAGTAGCGGATGTGGAAGAGTTGACTACTTTAGTATAAGCCAGATTCGAAGGCGCCGTAACAGAGCTGCTGCCGCTATCCGAGTCATCAGTACCATGACAACCGTAAAAACTCATAACAGGCACAAATAAAACCATTCCGATAATGAACCAAGCTCTATGTTTCATAAAACATCCTTTCTTTAATAACCTTATTTTTCATAATTCCTACTTAGAGTCCCTCCCGAATTTTCTTCCGCTTTTTATCGGGGTCCCCCAAATCCGCCGGGCGGCCCGCCTCGCTGGGGCTTTCTTTCTTTCATTTTTTGCTCTTGTTCATCCATAAGTTTACACCACTCTTTTATTTGCTTTTCCGCGAGAATGAACTCAAGGTCCTTTTCTGCTTTTCCACGCAGTGCTTTCAACTCGCCTCGCAGTGCCTGCAACCCATCTTGAGAATCCTTCTTATCCCGAGGCCCCTGACCTCGGTATTTCTCAAGAATCGCCTGTTTTTCGCTATCATATCTTGCCATATACACCCAATACGAAGATTCTTGTTCATCTGTCAGGCTAAGCCGATTTTTAATATATGCTTTGTCGTTAAATTGCTCTTGAGGACTTTGACTTGCACAACCCCAGAGCAACAACAAAACCATCAAGGCGAAAGCAACAACTTTCCGCATAACTTTCTCCTTCCCGTATAAATAATGCTATTACTACACCAATATAGAACAGTTCATATTATGAGCGTTTGTGATTACTTGTTTCCTCGCCGTATATTTTCTATTGGAGGACCGGGGAATTCCCCGCGTCGCATATTTTCCCTTGGCGGCCCGGGAAGCTTTTCGAGTCTTTTATTCCTCCACTCGTCAAATTTAACAATCTGCTTGTCAGTAAGAACGGCGCGTATCTCCAAATCCATATCATCAAAATTCTTGCGAAGGGCGTCCTCTAATGCAACAAGTTTCTCTTTGGTTATAACGTATATTTGTTTAGTTTGTTCCTCGGTCAGGCCAATATCGTCACGCATCTGCGAAACTATATGATCCACTCGTTCATCCAGATCTTCAGGCCCCGGGCGGGGACCATAATGCCACATAATAGTTTGGGCTAAAATAGGTCCCAGGAATAAGCCGCAGATGAAGAAACACAGGCACAGAAATACCCAGCGCCACCGTTTAGGTCGCTGTGGAGATGTGGTTAATGCATCATTATACTTGGTTGATTGTTGGTTATTCATAATAACACGCTCCTTAATGATTCCCAAAACGCTACCAGCGGGTCCGGCGAAACAATATCTATCTGCATGAATAGTATAAATGCGCTGATTGTGGCCAGACTGGCCGCGGCCAGCCACCAAAAACTCACGGTTGGCTCATTAAGAACTATAAGTTTCTGCATCACCTGCCGAATTACATCAACGGTCGGAACCGGTTCCTTGCGGGCCAGCGCGACTAACTTTTCAATAACCTCTAATTCTTTCATAATCTTTACCCTCTTAACAATGTTCTCTCAACAAGATCCTTAAGCCTTTTGCGAGCCCGGTGCGACCTGACTCTGGTCATTATCTGGCTCCAGCCGGTCAGCTCGGCGGCTTCAGCCGTCGAACACCCTTCAAAGTAAATAAGAGTCAAAACCAGCCTATCCTTAGGCGCCAACCTGGATAACAGATTATGTACTAGTTCACCAGCCTGGCTTGGTTCATTAACAACGTTATTAGCTAAGATTTCTCCGACTCGGTCTAAAGACACCTCTTTTGATGTCCGGGCTGACTTTTTCCAATGCCGGTATCCGGTCCTTACGGCAATCTTCGTCAGCCATGGCAGGAAAGACGACCCTTGCCTAAAACTGCTTAAAGATTTATAAGCCTCGATAAAAACCTCCTGAACCAATACCTCCAGCTGTTGTCTGTCCTTGGTAAACCGCCACATCTTAGACGTGATTTTATCCTGATAGCGTTTTACCAGACCGGCAAAGGCGTTTCTGTCTCCGCCTATGATGGTCGTAATATCGCTGTCATCCGCCTGGCTGAACGATTCATCAGCGGCATAATCAGCCTTTGCCAGGACAGCCAGCCAGCCGGTGATGTACGCGAACCTGTCTAATTTAAAATCAGTGGTTATCATTAGTGAGCTTTCTTATCTATATATTGGTGCAGGGCACTTAAAATGTTACAGCAAAATATAATTTATCGCGAGAATTCCGAAGACACAACCGAATTATAGTGAGCAGTTCCGCTGTGGCGGGAAAGGATGAATAATTTCTTGACCTGCTCCCCTATTCTGTGTAATCTGTGCTTCGTAGTAAAATTAACTAAATACGTAGTAAGCGGATTAAGCCGATTATGCTGATTAAGCGGATAAAATCTCTTTAATTTTCAGCTAAATCTGTTTAATCAGCTTACAAAAACTTTCTTGGAGTGACTATGACTACCGATAAATCTGCGGAATCCCTGCCCGGCCAGCAGGCGCGGCGCCTTAGGCGGGAATTTATTTATATTATTGGGCATACCGCATCATTCTATTGAATTAAGTATTGCATTCCCCGAATTACCCAAGTCATTTTATGCAACCGTTAATTTTTTAGTTAGCCGGTTTCAGGTTTTCGTCTGTATTGATTTCCGCGCCGCGCATATGCAGGTTTTTTTTCAGCCAGACTAGGCCGTCATCCATCAAGGAATAAACCACCGGGATAAAGACCAGTGTCAACAGGGTAGATGAAATTATTCCGCCCATAATCACAGACGCCATGCCGGCGCGCATCTCTGAGCCGGCGCCTAATTTTAATGCCAGAGGCAACATCCCAAAGATAAGCGTCAGCGATGTCATCAGGATAGGCCGGAGCCGCGTCTTGCCGGCTTCAATCAAGGCATCCCGTACGGTTAAACCGCGTTTCCTTGATATATTGGTATAATCAATGAGCAGTATCGCATTGTGCGTAACCAGTCCAATCAGCATAACCACGCCAATCATTGAAAAAAGATTGAGTGTATTGCCGGTAAGCATCAACCCTAAAATTGCTCCGACCACTGTAATCGGCAAGGCAAACATAATCACAAAAGGATAAAAGAACGACTCAAAGAGAGAAGCCATAACCATATAGACAAAAAGGATTGCCAGCAACATAGCCATAACCATGCTGGTAACTACCTCTTCCATCATTTCCGTTTCACCGCCCATAGTTATTTTGCCGATAGTCGAGGGAAGTTTCAGGTTTTTAAGCGCACGGTTAATATCCTGATTAACATCGCCCAATGCCCGGCCGGCCAGATTGGCGCTGACCACAAATTCCCTGGTGCGGTCTTTGCGCCTGATTTGCACCGGTCCGTAATCAGGATAAATCCGGGCAATCTGGCTCAACGAGACCATTTCACCAGCCAGAGATTTCACCTGCATCTGTGAAACATCCGTAAGGCTTTTCTTCCGGGCGTCGGGTAGCGTTACCATAATGTCGTATTCGCGGTCGCCTTCCCGATACTTATTGGTGGTATCGCCGTTAATACTGGTGCGCAAGGTCTGACCGACTACGGCGGCCGGTATGCCCAGCGCGGCGCATTTAACACGGTCAATTTCAGCCCTGATTTCCGGGGCGCCGGCTTTCCAACTGGAATCCACTTCAATCGCACCCGGAATTTTGCGGACCGCCTCAACTATCATCTCGGAAGCGATATTAAAATCCTTGAATTCCGTGCCGCGCACTTCAATCTGAACCGGAGTATCACTTCCGCCGGATGACGACATCATATTCGGCAGAGAAACGCGTAACACCGCGCCGGGCAGGGTTTTCTCCATAGCCCTTACGACTTCAGCTATCTCATTAGTCGAACGATACTTTTTCCCCTGGCGCAGGACAATTTTCATTTCTCCGGTTTGATTACTGCTGAAGGATGCCATGTGCTCTGAAGCCGACCCGACGGTTACAAAACAGGAGACGACCTCCGGCATAGCCATAATTTTAGATTCCAGTGTTTTTATTATCCGGTCTGTTTTTTCCAGAGAAGTCCCGGTGGGCGTGGTAATATTCACCATCAATTCACCCCGGTCTGACTCGGTCATAAGTTCAATACTCACCACGCCGAGCGGAATCAAGGCAACACTGCCCAGAAAGATTACTGCGGTAGCGGTTAAAACAGTCTTGCGGTGCCCCAGTGACCAAGCACTTATCCGGCCGTAAAGGCGTTTCATAAACTCCATAATCTTACTGGTCTTTTCAGGTGAATCTTTCGTTGATTTACTTTTCAGCCAGCGTGAAGCCAGCATCGGCGTCAGCGTAAAAGAAATAAACAGCGAAAAAATGATGGCATAGGTTACAGTCAGCCCGAATTGCATAAACATTTTTCCCACGAATCCACCCATAAAGGCAATGGGAATAAATACCGCTACATCCGTTAGCGTAATAGACACCGCAGCCAGCCCGATTTCATTCCGGCCGTCCAGCGCGGCCTGGAACGGCGATTTTCCCATACCTAAATGCCGGTGGATATTTTCAAGGACCACAATGGCATCATCCACCAGGATACCAATGGTGGTGGCCAGTCCCATCATGGAAATCATATTAAAGGTAAAACCGGAATAATACATCAGAGAAATAGCCGCAATCAATGACGTGGGAATAGCAAAAAGAATAATAATTGTATTCCGCACCGCACGCAGGAATATAAAAATGATAAATCCAACCACAATAATGGCTTCCAATAGGTTGTTCTGCACACTATTGACGGAATTCTGGGTAAAAGTTGACTGGTCATAGGCGATGGAAAAAACAATATCGGACGGTAGTCGTGATTTAATACGTTCCAGTTCCTGTTTGACTGAATTAATCACTTGGACAATATTGGTTCCGGGTTGGCGCCGAACAGCAATGCCTAAAGAGTCAATCCCGTTCATCCGGCTGAAATTGCTCATTTCCTTAAAACCATCCGAGACCCGGGCGATATTATTAAGGTAAAGTTCCTGTCCGGATGATGCCGGGAAGGCAAGCTGGCCAAGTTCACCCGTATTACGAATCCGTCCGGCCACTCTTACCGTATTTTCCTTGAGCGATGTTTTTACTAAACCAGCCGGCACATCAAGATTCTCTCTCTTGATAACATCAATCACATCCAGAACCGAAAGGTTGTGCTGTGCCAATCGTTCGGCATCAACCGTTACATTAAGCTGTCGTTCCTTTTGTCCGGAAATCACTATGTCCGCCACGCCTTCCACCTGCTGTAACCGGCTTTTGACTTCTTTATCCACGATGAGATAAAGTTCATTCAGCGGTCTTTGCGGAGAATGCACGGCGATATTTATTATGGACTGTGCTGATATATCCAGTTTGGAAACAGTAGGCGTTTCGGCATCATCCGGCAATGTGCTCAGTATTCCATCAATTTTTTTCTGGACATCCAGCCGGGCAGTATCACCGTTAATGTTCAACTTCATCCGCACCATTACCGTGGAAACGCCTTCGTTTGAGCGGGATTCAATATAATCAATACCGTTGACGGTGCTGACCGCATCTTCAATGGGCTTGGTAACGGATGTTTCTATCTCTTCCGGATTGGCGCCGGGATAAACGGTTATAACGGTAACCATCGGAAAATCAACATCAGGTATAAGTGATAAACCCATCCGGGAAAACGAGATGATGCCAAAGACAATGAAAGTCCCGATAACCATCAAGAGAAACACGGGTCGGCGAATGGCAATTTCGGTAATGGACATTCTTATTCTCCTTTTATGATTTTAATATGGCTGCCGTCTTTTAATTCATCCGAGGCAATAATAATAACCGTTTCGTTAGCGTTAATGCCGCTTTTTACTTCGACCGCATCGGTTTTCCGTGAACCTGATTCAATAAATACCAGTTTGGCAATATTATCTTTCACCATATAGACAGCTTCTTTACCCTCTATTTTCCTCAGGCTTTCGGGCGGGATAACCAGGGCGGGTCTGCGGTCAACAATAATGCGCACCCGGGCAAACATCCCGGCAATAATTGACGGGTGACTCTGGTTAAAGGCAATTTCCACCTCGCCTTTGCTGCTCTGGGTATGGAGTTGTGATTTAATCAAAGTTACCGCGCCCGTAAATGCCTGGTCTGGTAAAGCGTCTATAGTAATAAGACATTCCTGCCCCGGCTTGAGTTTAGGAATATCAGTCTCAAAGATACGAGCCAGAATTTTCGGATTACCTGTTTTGGCTATGGTCAGAATGGGCGTCTTATCCGAAACTTTGGCGCCCTCTTTCAAATAAATGGTTTCTACCTTGCCCGTGGCCGTGGCTTTGACCTCAACCGGTTTGTAGTTTTGGCCAACCTCATCCCGGTCTATAATAGCCAGGATTTCATCATTCTGAACGGATTGTTCCTCCTTGACCAGCAAGCGCATCAGTTTGCCGGACATACGCGGGAAAATCTCCACCTCATCAGACGCTTTAATGGTCCCGTAGGTGGCAATCTCATCCACCCACTCAGCCTGTTTGACGATAGCGACCTCAACCGGAAAGGCATTATTATTGCCGTTATTGGAGTTACCGGCATCCTGCTTGCCGCAACCTGACGCAATTACCAATGCTAATAAAAGGAAGCCGATGGGTATTCTTTTCATAATATTATCTCCTGATTCTAATCCTTAATGGTAAACTCCTTACCAATGGATTTTTCTAAATTATACATGCTCATGTTAAAGTTATAGGCAGATTGGAGCAGATTCAATCTGGCGTTTGACAATACCGATTGCGAGTTGAGTATGTCCAACGTATCAATCAAGCCCTTTTGGTAACGCTCATCGGCAATCTTTAAGGCTTTTTCCGCCTGCGTTACGGTGAGTTTACCGATTTCTATTTTCTGCCAGGCGGACTGGATATCAAGCAATGCCTGCCTGACCTCTGTTTCAATGGTCTGGCGCTGTTGTTCGTATTCCAGACGGATGCTGTTTAAGTTAGCGTTTGCCTGCCGCACCTGCGAGCGGCTTTTCAATCCGTCAAACAGCGGAAAGCTCAGTATTACCCCGAATGTCCAACCGCCCCTGAATTCGTCCATATTCGGCTGGTAGCCGTTTTTAAGTTCCCAACTGCCAAAGGCATTCAGGTTCGGCCGGTTGGCGGCAGCGGCTAAGTCCTTTTGCAACTGCGCCATTTTTTCCTTGCCCTGAATCTGCCGGATTTCTATGCGGTTAGCCAGTGCATCATTGATAGCGGCCCGCTCATTCGCCTCCATATGATTATAAGCAAGCGCGCCATCAAGAACCACGGCGGTATTTACCGGACGGCCAAGAATCAGGTTAAACTGCATTTGCAGCTTATCCAATCCGTTAACCGTATCTAATCTCTGTCCTCTGGCCGAACTAATCTGCACCTCGGTTGAGAGAATATCAAAGTCGGATATCTCGCCTGCTTCGTATTTTTGCTTCATCATCTTCAGGCGTTGTTCCAGCAAGTTGATGTTATCATCCATCACATTAATGGCTTCTCGGGTAGTAAGTAATTGGTAGAAAATCTGGATTACGGCATAGGTAATTTCGCGTTCGGTCAATGCCACGCCCTGGCTTGCCATCTCCAATTCGGTCTGGCTCATCGCTATGCCCTTGGAAATCTTGCCCCAGGCAAAAAGCACCTGTGAAACAGTCGCTTTATAACTATAACTATCTGGAGAAGCTAACTTGAAACCCATAGCTTCCGGCACCAGACTCAAGCGGGTGTAACTTGAATCTAACTGCAGTTGCGGGTATTTATAACTGGCGGACTCATCCACCTTGGCCCGGGCGCCCAGCACCATTTCCTTACCCTGCAGAATCCTGCGGTTATTATCAAGGGTAAGTTTTATACTCTTGGCCAAGGTCAACCTATCTGCGTTATCTTCTCTCTCCTCGTCAGCCATTATTGGCAGAGCCAGCAAAATGGCAAATAATAAAACACAAAACCTCATAGTATTCTCCTTATAGCATATGGACTTGTCAGTTTCATTATTGGCTATAATAGAACTATAAAGTCCGATGTCAAGAAAAACTTGTATTTTTCTTGATTATTCTGTTACATATAGTTATTGTTGTTTCTAATAATAGAGGGCAGATGCATGCTGACTAAAAATAAAAAGGCCAAGAAGGCCCCTCGTAAAGGTTTGCTGGAACGGCGCGACCGAATTCTGGAAGCCGCGGCAGAAGTCTTTGCCGAAAAAGGATTTGAAGGCGCAACAATTGATGATATTGCGGCCAGAGCCGGCGTAGGCAAAGGAACAATTTACCGAAGAGTAGGCAAAAAAGAAGACTTTCTGACTCTTTTACTTAAGGAAACTGCAAGCCTTATTATTGATAGTCTTAAATCGGCAATAAGCAAGAGGTCAGACCCTATTTTCCAATTTAAAGAGATAATAAACACTTTGGGTGATATATTTGAGGCAAGAGCAAAACACTTCATGATTTTATTCCAATTAGTGATGCAAACCAATCAAAATAAGATTGATTTTGATGATATACTTCCTAAGCATAAAGAAATAGACCAAATAATCCAATTAATCGAAAATGTCTTGCAGCGAGCGATTAAGAATAAGCAGATTCGTCCGGTTGATACCCATGTTATAGCATTAGGGCTTTTTGGTTTTTTTGATCCTCCTCACTATCAGCATTTACGACACGTCTGTAACTACACCAAGAGCGAAATCGTCCAGATGACGATTGATTTGTTTTTGAATGGACTGAAACCCAGGAAATAATTCCACACTTTTCAGAGCCTCTGTAATGCACACCTGATTTTCTGGCGCCCCCGCCGCAATGGGAAAGGATAAATAATTCTTGACCCCGTTAGAGGCATTTGATAATTATATCGGGTTAGTATTGATATGGGCTCTGCCTGTCCCGTTGGGCGGGACGCAGACAGGTTAGTTTAATTAAGATAGTGTATTTTAATTAAGCGAGCCATAGGCTGCCTCTAACGGGGTTGACCTGATCCCCTATTCTGTGTCCTTCCCTTCGGAAATACTCAGGGTAAACGGGAATACTTCCTTCGGACACTGAGTGTTCTCAGGACCGAAGTGCAGGATAAATACTCTGTAATTTATGACTACTGAAAAAGTTAGAGTTCGTTTTGCGCCCAGCCCAACGGGGTACCTGCATATCGGCGGCGCCCGGACGGCGTTATATAATTACCTCTTCGCCCGGCACCACAAAGGCACTTTGGTTCTGCGAATCGAGGACACCGACCAGGTGCGTTCGACCGATGATTCTATGCGGGCCATCATCGACTCCCTTAAATGGCTGGGTATAGACTGGGATGAAGGCCCGTTCTTCCAGAGCTCTCGCAAGGATATCTATAAGCAATACGCGCAGAAACTGCTGGATGAGGGCAAGGCGGTTTATGAGGAAGACCCGGCTAAGGGTAAGGCCGTTGTTTTCAAGATGCCGCCCGGGCCGGCTATTCAGATGACGGACTTGATTCACGGTAATATCAAGTTTGAACGCGAATTTGTGGGCGATATCGTCCTGATTAAGTCGGACGGTTTCCCTACTTATAATTTTGCCTGCGTTGTTGATGACAGCGAGATGAGTATCAGCCACGTCATCCGCGGCGATGACCACGTTTCTAACACGCCGAAACAAATTATTCTCTATGAGACGTTAGGCAAGCCGGTGCCTAAGTTCGGGCATATGCCGTTGATTATGGGCGAAGACGGTTCGCGCCTCTCCAAACGGCACGGGCATACCTCGGTTGGTGAATATATGGATATCGGGTATTTGCCCGAAGCGATGTTTAACTTTTTGTCCCTTTTGGGCTGGTCGCCGGGCGATGACACGGAACTGATGTCCCGAGATGATATCATTAATCGTTTTACTATAGAGCGGGTAAAGAATAAGCCGGCTCAGTTTAACCTGAAAAAGCTGACCTGGATGAACAGCCATTACTTAAAGCAATTGCCGAAAGAACGGCTATATGCATTAGCCCAGCCTTATTTTACCAAGGCCGGTTATGATTTGACCAAGTTTGATGAAGCAAAACTTATCAGGCTTGTGGACCTCTACCGGGAGCGCATCAAGGTGCTTTCGGAAATCTCCGAGGTTACGAAATTTTTCTTTAGCGATAAGCCGGTTTATCAGCAGGAGGCAGTGGATAAATTTATAAAGCCTCCGGAGAGTCGTGCGATGCTGGAACTGGTCTCAGTTGAAATGGATAAATTAATAACACTGGAGCACGAGACGCTGGAAAAGATACTCCGCGGCATCTGCGAGGCAAAGGGCGTAAAATTCCAGGCAGTAGCCCAACCGATACGGGTTGCCTTGACCGGCTTGACGGTCAGCCCCCCTATCTTTGAGACAATGGAGTTGATTGGTTTGGATAAAGTAAAAATTAGGATAAAAGAAGCATTAACACTGCAATAAGAGGAGTTTACATGTCCTTATTAGTAGTCGGTTCTATCGCATACGATAATCTGGAAACGCCTTACGGCAAGAGGCGGAATATCTTGGGCGGTTCGGCGGTATATTTTTCATATAGCGCCTGCTTATTTTCTCCGGTTCGTTTGGTCGGCGTTGTAGGCAATGATTTTAGTTTCGACAAAGAGCTGGAATCAATGAAGGCTCGGCGGATAGATATGCAGGGCTTGCGGGTGGCGGAAGGCAAGACTTTTACCTGGACCGGCCGTTATGATGGCGATATGAGCCGCGCCGAAACCCTCAATGTGGAGCTTGGTGTATTCGGCAAGTTCCAACCGGAGATTCCCCTGCCCTACCGTGATTCCCGGTATGTTTTCCTTGCCAACGGAAGCCCTAAAACCCAGAAAAAGGTTCTGGACCAGATAAGAAAACCTAAGTTAGTCGTTGCTGATACTATGAACTTCTGGATAACCAATGAGAAAAAAGCCTTATTGAGATTAATCGAAAATATTGACGGATTGATAGTGAACAGCGACGAGGTGAAACAACTCACCGGGATGCATCACCTCATTAAAGGAGCTCAGGAAATACTAAAATGGGGCCCGCGGATGCTGATAATCAAAAAAGGCGAGCACGGGGCGTTATTGGTAACCAAGAATAACTTTTTCGCCATAGCCGGATATCCGGTTGAGGTGGTGCGAGATCCGACCGGAGCTGGCGATTCGTTCGCCGGTGGAATGATGGGCTACCTGGCCGGGACCGATGATTTATCCATAACCAACCTTAAAAAATCACTTCTATACGGGAATGTTGTCGCTTCGTTTACTATTGAGGATTTCGGAGTGGAACGACTCAAGCAAATTTCTCCAGCCAAAATAGCATATCGTTATAAGCAATTACTGAAGATGATTTCGCTGTAAAACGAGGCAACACTAATTTGACGCGACAAACTTTAGGTCGTGAAATTATCTCTTGGAGAACTGGAAGCTTCTGCGAGCGCCGCGTTTTCCGTATTTTTTACGTTCTTTCATGCGCGGGTCGCGGGTGAAAAGACCAAGTTTGCGGAGCAGAGGCTCGGTTGTTTGGTCGGCAAGTTTCAGTGAACGGCTGATACCTAAAGCTACGGCGTCGGCCTGAGCTCTTTTCCCGCCGCCGTTCGTTGTGGCTTTGATGTCGTATTTACCCAAAAGTTTCAGGCTCTGGAGCGGCGAAAGCATCGCTACCAGCTGATCCTGTGTGTCGAAATACTTAGTGTATTCAAGTTTGTTGATAGTTATTTTGCCGGTGCCCTTCTGAAGCACTACCTGGGCGGTCGCGCTTTTGCGGCGGCCTAGCGCTCGATATACTGGTGTTTCTGTCATATTTTAATATCCAGAGTTTTTGGCATCTGGGCCTGGTGAGGATGTTCCGCGCCGGGATATATTTTAAGTTTAGTTAATAAGTGCTTGTTTAACCTTGAAGTGGTCAACATCCTTTTGACCGCAAGGAAAAGCACCTTGTCCGGTGTCTTTTCAAGTAAAGTCTTAATCGGGATATCCCAACGGTTTCCATAAGGCGAAAAGCGATTATACGTTTTTTTTTGCATCTTTTGGCCGCTTAAAGTAATTTTAGAAGCATTTATTACAACTACAAAATCCCCGGTATCTATATGCGGGGTATAAGTTGGTTTTTGCTTGCCTCTGAGGATATCGGCTATCCGAACAGCCAATCTGCCCAGGATTTTATTGGAGGCATCAATCAAATGCCATTCCCTTTTCAAATCCCCGGTTTTTGCCAGATACGTTTTATGTGAAGTTATTATCTTTGCCATAATTAAAGCCGCGTAGCGTATAGGAAATAGGATCGATGTCAAGAAAAACAGGGAATTCAGCTCAAATTATATTTGGTTGATTCGTTCGACGTCCTTTAATATTTATCATAATGGGAACTTCTCTGAAAGGCAGTAATTTACGCATTTGTCCCTGGATATAACGTAAAGTAACGCCTCCGAATAATTCCGGATGATTTACTACAAGGTTTATTTCCGGCGGATTTATTCCAACTTGTGTGGCATAATATATTTTTAGGAATTTACCAATTCTGCCGCCGCTGGGGATTCTCGACTTTATTTTTTCAATTACTTTGTTAAGCACCGGAGTTGTGACTCTGACACGGGCTTGAGCATAAAGCTGGCCGCCGATATCGAAAATACTGTCAGTATTAAATCCTTTTAGCGCAGAAATAAATAAAATCGGGGCGAAACGGGCAAACGGCAGAGTTTTGTTGAGATATTCAAAATAGGCATCCGTGTTAGATGTGCTCTCAACAATATCCCATTTATTGATGAT
>JAZDFB010000085.1:0-19939 GCA_043808305.1 Planctomycetota bacterium
TCCCACATAGAATAGAAGAGGGGTATGGGCTTAATAAAACAGCCATAGAGAATTTAAAAGAAAAGGGCGCAGATTTAATTATAACAGTTGATTGCGGAATATCCTCAAAAAAGGAAGTGCAGCATGCCAAGGACTTAGATATTGAAATTATAATTACTGATCATCATGAACCAAATGCGCATAAAAGCGAACTTCCCGAAGCCATAGCTATTATCAATCCTAAACTGACAAATAAAAGTTTTATTAAAGATTTATCCGGAGCGGGCGTTGCTTTTAAATTAGCTTGGGCGATACTCAATAATTCTTTTATTGAAAGAACCAGCCCGCCATTCCATAAATTTATTGTTGATGCAATGACTCTGGTGGCCATGGGGACGATAGCCGATGTTGTTCCGTTAATAGGCGAAAATCGAATATTAGTTTATTACGGACTCCAATCATTCAAGGCATGCAAAATACCCGGGTTAAAAGCATTAATAGATAAAAGCCGCATATTAGGAAAGGAAATTCAACCTAGGGACATTGCTTATGGATTAGCGCCGCGCCTTAATGCCGGTGGTCGTTTGTCCACAGCCACTAAAGGAGTTGATTTGCTTATTTCGGAATCAACTGCAGTTGCCGAAGAAATAGCCAATTATTTAGATTTGGCTAATCGTGAGCGTCAAAAAATCGAAACGAAGATATTAGAAGAAGTTCGCTCCAAAATACAAAAAGAATATGATTTATCCAAAAATCCAATATTAGTAATAGCTTCCGATTCATGGCACCCTGGTGTTATTGGCATTGTAGCTTCTCGCATAGCGGAAGAATTTTACAGACCGGTAATAATAATATCAAAAACCGGAACCATTGGTAAAGGGTCCGGCCGGTCAATAGCCGGGTTTCATCTTTATAACGCACTTAACAGCTGTAAACACCTTTTTGAATCTTTCGGCGGACATGCATTAGCGGCAGGATTGGAAATCAAGGTTGAGTTGATACCTGAACTGGTTTCGCATTTATTAACCCAGGCCAGAATAATGCCTCCTCCTGAAGGACCAGCGCCGCTGTTAATTGATTCGGAAATAGAATTATCCAGCATTAACAGAAAACTATCACGAGAAATAGATATGTTGCAACCTTTCGGCGAAGGGAATCCTGAACCAATATTGGCGACGCATAATGTTAGATTGGCGGGTCAGCCGAGGTTGATGGGAAGAAATTCGGATCATCTTGAGTTTTTTGTCAAGCAGAATAACAAAGCTTTTCGTGTTGTTGCTTTCGGACAAGGCCAACAGATTGACAACATAGAATCCTTAAAAGATAAGGATTTTTCTATTGCGTATAATATTCGTTTCAATGATTTTATGGGAAAGGAAGACGTGGAATTTCATCTGAAAGGCATAAAAGAAACAAATAAATAGAATTAAAACAGCAAAGCTTTATTTTTAATCATTTTACTGGCTAACCGTATCGCAGCGATCATTGAATCAGGATTGGATATATTCTTGCCCGCGATATCAAAAGCAGTCCCGTGCGCAACCGAAGTTCTGATTATAGGAAGTCCCAAAGTAACCTGAACCGTTTTAAAAAAAGACAGCGTTTTAATCGGAATAATGCCTTGGTCATGATACATGGCCACAACCGCATCGAACTCGCCTTTTTGCGCTCTATAAAAGAGGCTATCCGCAGGAAACGGGCCGGAGCATAAAATACCGAATTGTTTAGCCGCCTCAACCGAAGGACTGATGATTTCTTTTTCTTCTTTACCCAATAAACCATCCTCTCCGGCATGAGGATTTAATCCGCACACAGCCACCCTTGGTTTAGATAAAGCAAAATACTGTTTTAAAGAATCGTTGGTAATTTTAATGGTATTTAGAATGTTCACTGCATCAAGGTGAAGCAAAAGTTTTTTATATGGCACATGAGTAGTAACCAGAGAAACCTTTAAATTATCAGTAACGAACATCATTACGTACTTTTTTGAGTTTGTTTTTCGGGCTAATAATTCCGTATGACCTTTAAAAGGGAACCCGCTTTTGTTAATGGAATTTTTACTGACCGGCCCTGTAACAATAGCATCAATTATTGGTGCTTTTTTGCCATCGGCCTGATACGCCGCGTTTATTGCAGAAATAATGCATTCCAGAGATATTCTTCCGGGCATTTCTTGCTTAAGAATTGGATTGAATAAAAACAAGTTTTTTTTGTTCTTATATTCGAAAACGCTATCCAGAGTATTAATCAAAATAAAATCAAATGGCAACCCCAATTTAGCAGCGGCTTCCGACAAGATGTTATTATCGCCGAAAATAATAAATTTGGTTGAGCTTAAAAAACGTTTAATTTCTTCCGAGTTGAAAGCCTTAACTATTATTTCCGGCCCTATTCCCGAGGGGTCGCCCATTGTTATGCCGATGGTTTCAGCAGCCATAAGTACGGAATATTAAACAGATAGATGATTCGAAGCTATTTACTGACCGTCTCAGCCGAGAGTAAAAATGTTTCGGTTGGTCCTAATTTGATTTCATAAGACTTGTCAAAAATATCCGTAATGAATATTTTGCGGATGGCCCGGCCGTTGACAAATGTTCCATTGGAGCTTAAATCTTTTAATTGAACAGAATGAGTATTAAAAAAAGATATGCGGAGATGTTCACGAGAGATATTTAATGTAGGCTCTTCTTCTTCATTCTTGGGATAAGCCTTGAATTTTTGATACGATATTTCACAATAGGAAGCCCGGCCTATATTAACTATTTGCCCATATTGAACATAAAATATTTCATTCTGGGCTATGCCCTTAATACCTTTTAAAACAAGACGCTCGACAATTTTAGGCATATAAAAATTTATTCGGGAATATCAAAATTAGCATAAACATTCTGGACATCCTCCTGGTCCTCCAGTGCTTCCATCAGCGCCAAGATCTTTTGGCCGGAATCCTTATCAAGGGATATATAGTTTTTAGGAATGTAAGTAACTTCCGATGTTTGCGGAGTAAATCCTTTTGCGGCCAAGGATTTTTTTATATTTTCCATTTGATCCGGGGCGCAGATAATTTCAAAAATGTCGCCCGAAAGAGAAGCGTCATCGGCGCCGACTTCCAGAGCAATCGTTATTATTTCGTCCTCATTTATTTTCGCCGCGGGTATGGTAAGGAGCCCTTTCCTTTCAAACATCCAGCTGACAGAATTTGCGCCACCCAGAGAGCCGCCCCGGCCATCAAATATTTTTCTTATTTCCGGAGTTGTGCGATTTCGGTTATCGGTAAGAACCTCGACCATAATAGCTACGCCTTTTGGGCCGTAACCTTCAAACATAGAGCTTTCCAACCGCACGCCTTCCAATTCTCCGGCTCCCTTTTTAATAGCCCGCTCAACATTTTCTGCGGGCATATTAACAGACCGGGCTTTGTCCATAGCGTATTGCAGCTTAATATTTTTGGATGGGTCGCTTCCGCCGTCACGTGCGGCAACCATCAAAAGGCGAACCGCTTTAGAAAACTCCTTGCCTTTTTTGGCGTCAGCAGCGCCTTTTTTATGTTTTATTGTAGACCAGTGAGAATGTCCTGACATAGTAGGAAATAAATACAATTTATTAGCGTAATGTCAAGAAAATAGAGGCGGTTCTCTGTGCAAATAATAAATGCGGGAGAAACTAATTCTGGCTGGATGGCTCCGCAGTCGGTGACGCGCCGATCTTTAACCTTAATTTTATGTCGCCGAAATCCTTGTCTTGTTCCATATCAATTTGTTGAAGCCTGGCAAGCTCTAAAGAAGCGATTAGATTTTTTAGAGTATAAAAACGTTTTTGGTCCGGCTGATTTGTAATCAATTCCAGGAATGATATCTCTCCTTTTTGCTTGAGACGCTCGACAATCATTGCCATGAATTTTTCTATGGGGATATCGTCATAAATTATTGAAGACGGAACATCGAGTATTATTTCCTGGGATATCCGGGAGAATGTTCTTGCCAGATTCCAGAGGTCCAGTTCGACGGCCGGTTTTTCTTCGGCCGCTTCCTTCCCCGCATCTGGTTCGGGCTTGCTCAAATCGAGATAAGGCCGGGGGGAGGTTTGCGAGGCAATAGCTATATATTCCCTCAGCTTGGCGGATAAGTCTTTAAATTTTTTATATTCCAGCAGTCGCCTGATAAGTTCAAAACGAGGGTCATCCTCTTCCTCTTCCATTTCATCTTCCGGCGGAGGTACCAGAGAATGCGCCTTGACTTCCATCAACGTCGAAGCCATCACCAAGAATTCTCCGGCCACCTCGACATTCAGTTTTTCCATCAGCGACAGGTAATTAAGATATTGCTCCGTCACGCGGGAGATAGGTATATCGTAGATATTAAGCTCGTCTTCTTTTATCAGATAAAGAAGCAAATCCATCGGGCCGTAAAAGTTTGAGAGAGTGATTTTGTGGTCAAGCATTTCCATAAAACGATATTTAAAGACAAATAAACCAATAATCAAGTTAAAGAGATATAAAATTTCTTGCTGTTGATATGATAATAGCTATAATAGCCTGAAAATTTATATGCAAAAACAGGTAATAGAAACGGAAAAGCTGACCAAGATATTCAAAAGCCCGTTCAATCGCTATGAAGTAAAAGCGGTTGATTCATTGGATTTAACGGTTTTGCCGGGCGAAATATTCGGTTTTCTCGGGCCTAACGGGTCAGGCAAAACCACCACCATGAAAATATTGCTCGGCTTGCTTAAGCCGACCAGCGGCGTAGTGCGCGTCCTTGATAAACCGCCTTATGATATTGTAGTCAAAGACCGCATCGGTTTCCTGCCCGAAGAATCTTATCTTTACCGATTCCTGAATGCGGAAGAAACTCTTCATTTCTTCGGCCGGATTTTCCGCATGCCCGGGAAAGAAAGAGGCAAGAAAGTTGATGAACTTATAGACTTGGTCGGTCTCAAAGATGCCCGCAAAAGACCGGTCAGAGAATATTCCAAGGGCATGGCCAGGCGTCTGGGGTTTGCTACGGCGCTTATTAATAATCCGGATCTTATATTCCTGGATGAACCCACTTCCGGGCTTGACCCCATCGTTTCCCGCCTGGTAAAGGATATTATACTTGACCTTAAAAAACAGGGCAAAACCATTTTTATGTCCAGCCATCTGCTGGGCGACGTCCAGGATATCTGCGACCGGATTGCCATAATGCACTTAGGCCAGTTGCAGACAACGGGAAACGTGAAAGACCTCCTGTTGCCCGGCGAAACGCTGGAAACAGTTTTCCTTAGAACCATCTCCGCCAAAAGCGGCTCTGCCCCAGGCATGACCCCGGGGAAATAGCGCTGATTTATTATTAACTTATGGGCAAACTTTTTGCAATCGTATTACTGGCCTACAAAGAGTCGATACGCAAAAAAATATTCCTGATAGTAATCATATTTACGATTCTTCTGGTAATGCTTTCCTCATTCATGCCCGTGGTTAAATCGGCCGACCGGATACGCCTGGTAGAAATATGGTCGCTTCAGGGGATAAGTTTCTTGGGCATTCTGATGGCTATATTCCTGGCCGCGGTCTCACTCCCGGAAGATATAGAAATGAAAAGGCTCCTCTTGATACTGCCCAAGCCAATCAGCCGCGAAACCTTTATCATCGGCAAGCTGCTGGGATTTGTGCTGACCATGGGAATCTTTGTTTTAATAATGGGCATTGTCAGCCTTCTTTATCTGTATATCGTGGCGGGCATCAGCGGGAACACGCAAAGCCTTCAAGTTACCCGGCAAATCAAACTGGCCGAAATGTATTTTCAAAATATAGAATCCGACAAGAAAAATGAATACGGCCAAGCGGAAAAAATCAGCGGCAGTTACCAGTCCAAAGAAGGCGTTTCTGTCACAATCGAAGGCAACAAAAATAATTTCGTAGCCTGGCGGTTCCGCGGCCTGGATAAATCAGCTCCGCCCGGCCGAGCCAGAATATGCCTGATGCTTGGCGAAGGGGTCAAGGTCTCCTCCAGCGTCCGCATAAGATTCCTCAATCCGACAACCCAAGAAGAGTTGACAAAGGAAATCTACCTAAACTATAAACAGCCCGAGACTGTTGAATTTCCCCAAAGCTTAATTGACCCGACCGGCGAATTGAAAATATATGTCAACCGGGTTTACACCGAAAGTTATGTCACGGCCACGCCGGACAGCATAGTCCTGCTCTCCGCTCCGGATAATTTTGCCTGGAACTACCTGAAAGCCATGGCTTTAATCTGGCTCCAGATAATAATTGTTCTTTCTTTCTGCATCGCCGGGTCGACTTTCCTTTCGGCCGGCATTAATGTCTTTTTGAATATAGTCATTTACATGGTTGGCAGCGGAGCCCGTTTCTGGGAATCATCGCTGGAAACGATGAAAAAAGCCATGGAGCAGGCAATAAAAACAAAGGCGTTGGAGGCGACCCAGGCGATATCGCAGGCCGCGCAACACGGCGATGCCTCCGTTATGCCTGTTTGGATGATGCAAATATCCAATTTAATAGTCCGGTATACCCTGCAGATATTCCCTGATTTCAGCAAATATGACGGCTCGGAATATCTTATAAACGGACAAACCATAGATGTAAGCCTTTTCCCGGGCATGCTTGGATATCTGTTGCTGTTTGTCATGGCCGCTTTTATTATCGGCATTGCGGCTTTCAGGCTCAGGGACGTCAAGTAAGCATGAAATTACGATATATTATAATTATTGCCGCGGCGCTTTGTTTCCTGCAAGTCCCCGTGCTTTGGCGCATAGAAAAACTTCCGGAGCGCCAGGAAATCATTAAATCCAATCCCTTCGACAGCCTGCCGCCGACCGATTATCTGGGAACATATCTGGCAAATACCATGCTGGGAGGATTCAAACCGCTTCTTGTCGATTACCTCTGGCTTAAAACGGAAAGCCTCCAGAAGGATAAGCAATACGAAACGGTATTGACACTGCTGACCATTATTGCCAAGCTCCAGCCTCGTCTGGCCACGGTCTGGTCCTATAACGCCTACCATATGCTGTATAATATATCCAACCAGGCAAAAACGCCCGAAGATAAATGGCTCATGGTCGAAAAAGGCTTGGAATATATACAGAAAGGGATGTCTTACAACCCGGAAAATCCTTCGCTCACTGCTTACATGGCTTTTTTCTACTATCACCGCATACCGCAGGATAAATACTTCATGGAGATGGTTGAGAAAAAGGAAAACAAAAGCACTTACCTGATGGCTGCCAAGTGGTATTACAAAACCATGGAATTAATCCGCGCTAAAGGCGCCCCCGAGGTCGCCTATCTTTACGAAATAATGTCCCTGTCCTGCCGGTACTTCTACGCATTCGAGCTCCTTGATAAACGCCGTTTTGACGAGGCCGTCAACGAAATGTCGTCATTCCGGGAATATATCAAAAACGACCTGATTCCCCGCGCCGGACCGGATTTCAACCGCTGGACTACCGAGATGCAGGGCTATTCCGAAATTATTAATATAATCAAAGCCGAAAAATCAATGTTTGAATCTGACGCCCCCGACCCCGGTTCGGTTCTGGATATGTATAACAATCTCATCAATACTTATGTCGGCCTTGAAATGATGCCCATAAATCGGCATATCGGCATTGTTTTTTCGGCTTATCTCAAAAAAGTATACGGCTTGATAGACCAGGGGAAATATACGGATGCCCATCAGTTGTTTATATTACTGGCCGACCGCATCGGAAAAAGCACTCCAAAACTTGACGGACACCCGTCCAGGTGGTATTTTCTGACCTTTAATCAACGGCTCGCGGAATTGGAAGATATGCTTATCAGCGAGGCTAAGGGCGAACCCAGGGACAAAATAGCCGCCGCTTACGAAATATACATTAAGAAATACGGCAAGACTTTCTCGGCCGAGGAGGAAAAAAACCGGTTAGCCCAAATAACCAAAGACAAATAACATTCGAGTATTATTATAGAAAGGAAAGGTGGATATGCGCAGCTTACTTAGTGCAACGACTTTTGAGGTCGTGGCTATATGGAGTGTCCTGGGGGTTTCTCTTATGGGCTTGGCTTATGCCCTGTTCCTGCGCGCCCAGATTATGGGCAAGGACAAAGGCACCGACAAAATGCAGGCGGTCTGGAACGCCATCCGTAGCGGCGCTGACGCTTACCTGGGGCGCCAGCTTAGAACCATCCTGCCCCTTATCCTGATTCTCACCGTTGTTCTTTTCCTGTCAGTCTATATTGTCCCGCCCAGCGAAGAGGCGATTATCCGCTTCACCGGGCTGACCACTGAAACATTCAAAACGGCTACGCCCGAACAACTTGACTATGTCAAAATTACCGTGGGCATCGGCCGGGCGCTGGCATTTATTATGGGAGCCTTTTTCTCGCTTATGGTCGGCCAGTTCGGAATGAGAATGGCTGTCCAGGGCAACGTTCGCGTCGCCGCGGCTTCCCGGACCAGCTTCTCCGAAGCGCTTAAAATCGCCTACCGTTCCGGCACCATCACCGGCATGCTTACCGACGGCCTGGGTCTGTTCGGCGGCACCATCATATTCATGTATTTCGGCATGGCCGCGCCGGACGCGCTGCTCGGTTTTGGTTTCGGCGGCACGCTCCTGGCCCTGTTTATGAGGGTCGGCGGCGGCATCTACACCAAAGCGGCTGACGTCGGCGCTGACCTGGTCGGTAAAGTCGAAGCCGGCATCCCCGAAGACGACCCCCGCAACGCCGCGGTCATCGCTGACCTGGTTGGCGATAACGTCGGCGACTGCGCCGGTATGGCCGCTGATATATTCGAATCATACGAAGTCACCATCGTCTCCGGCCTGATTCTCGGCCTGGCCCTGGTCAGTATGACCCACGAAATCAAATGGATTATCTTCCCGCTCCTGGTCCGCGGCATCGGCGTGCTCTCGTCCATCATCGGCACCTACGTGGTCAAGGGTGATAAGAGCGGAGAACGCGGCAACGCCATGTCATCGATTAACAAAGGCTTTTATACCTCGGCCACCATCTGCCTGATTTCATTCGCCTTCCTGGCCCATTACTATATGAACGAATGGCGCGCATTCTTCTCGGTCGGCGTAGGTATTCTCCTGGCCATCGTTATTGACGAAGTCACCAAATACTTCACCGACACCCATTACAAACCCGTCAAAGATATCGCCGACGCCTCCAAGACCGGCTCGGCCACCCTGTTGTTGCGTGGACTGGCTGTAGGCTTTGAAGCCACCGTCTGGCAGATTATCGTCATCGCCTTAACCATCCTGGCCGCCGTCCTAATCTACTGGGGACAGCCGACCGTCTATGTTCTTTACGGCGTGGCTATGACCGGCATCGGCATGCTTACCCTCACCGGCAACAACGTGGCTATGGACTCCTTCGGCCCCATCGCCGACAACGCCAACGGCATCGGCGAGATGTCCAAGCTTGACCCCAAGGCGCGACAGATTATGGCTGACCTGGACGCCGTCGGCAACACCACCAAGGCCATCACCAAGGGCGTGGCCATCGGCTCGGCCGTCATCGCCGCCGTATCTCTGTTCGGCTCGTTCCTGACCGACGTTGATAAGGTCCAGGCCATGATGAGCATCCCGGAAAATCTCAGGTTATTCTTTACCGGCATCCGCGTCTCCGTTCCGACGGTCTTTATCGGAATGCTTTTGGGCGGCGCCATACCCTGGTTATTCTCGTCGCTGACCATTAACGCCGTGGCCCGTGCGGCCGGCCTGATTGTCAACGAAGTCCGGCGCCAGTTCAAAATCCCCGGCCTGATGGAAGGCAAGGTCGAACCCGATTACAAACAGGCGGTCGGCATCTGCACCGCGGCGGCACAGAAAGAGCTTATCAGCCTGGCGCTGATTGCCGTTCTGTCACCCTTAGTCATCGGCATGCTCCTGGGCGTGGAAGCCCTGGGCGGATTCCTGGCCGGCGTGATTCTCTCCGGACAGCTCCTGGCCGTATTTATGTCCACCACCGGCGGCGCCTGGGACAACGCCAAGAAAACCATTGAAGACGGCCTGCACGGCGGCAAGGGCTCCGAAGCCCACAAAGCGGCCGTAGTCGGCGACACCGTCGGCGACCCGTTAAAGGACACCGCCGGCCCGGCTATGAACCCAATGATTAAGGTCATCAACCTGGTCTCGCTTATCGCCGCCCCGATACTGATACAGTATCCTAACAACCCGTTAGTCATTGGCATCGGCATAGCGTTCGCTGTAGTGATAATCGGCTCGGTGCTTTATTCCAAGAAGGGCGGATTCACCGCTCCCAAGGAAACCGACGGAGCCAAGTTTTAGTGGCAGTAGGAACAAAGTGACGTACTGCCACGTTATCCCGACTATTCCGTCGGGACTAAACAAACTCAGGGCGGCTGGGTCAAACCAGCCGCCCTTCTTTTTGTGGAACTGTTCCGTCGGGGCTTCCTGCTTTCCTGGCCTCCTTATACTTGGGCTGTTAGAACGTAGTGAGTTACCAGCCCAGTATACCTGGCAGATAATTCGTTACACTCAAACTGCCAGAGTATTAAATAATCCGTGTCTATCCGTGGCTAACCTTCTGTCTTTCTTGACGGCGGGAGTTGTTTAGATAAAATATCTGCCATGCCGGACGATATCGTAGAATCCAAATACCAAAAACTCCAGGACATTCTCTGCTCCTACGGCAGCGTGGTCATCGCCTATTCGGGCGGAGTGGACAGCACATTTCTGGCTTACGTTGCCAATCAGGCGCTGGGCAACAAAGCCCTCAACGTCACAGCCGTTTCCGGGACCTACCCCGAAAGCGAACACCGTGAAGCCGTTACTTTAGCCAAGCAATTCGGCATTAATCACATCGTCATCCGGACCGACGAGCTGCACCGGCCGGAATTCTCGGCCAATCCGCCGGACCGTTGTTACTGGTGCAAGCAAGAATTATTCAAGAAGCTCAAATCCATAGCCGATAAAGAGAACATCCGATTTATAGCGGATGGTTCGACGGTAAGCGACGGAGCCGATTATCGGCCCGGGCGCCGAGCCGCTTGCGAGCTTGAAGTTAAATCGCCAATTGCCCAAGCAGGGCTTACGAAGGAGGAGGTGAGACAGCTTTCCCAGAAACTGGGTATCCCGACATGGGATAAACCTGCTTATGCCTGCCTGGCTTCGCGGATTCCTTACGGCGAAAACATCACCGAATCCAAACTCAGGCGGGTGGAAAAGGCGGAAAACTATATCAGTTCGCTCGGCTTTAAGACACTGCGGGTGCGTTCTCATAAAAACATCGCCCGCATCGAGGTGCCGCCCGAACAGTTCGGGCCGGTTATTGAACTCAGGGACAGGATTATCGCCGAACTATCCGCTCTCGGATATGATTACGTAACTTTAGATTTAGAGGGGTATAGGAGTGGAAGTATGAACAAAGAGCTGGAAAACGAAGGGGTCGTAGGCGTCGCGGTAGAGAGAACCGTCGAAACCTGTGACTGCCCGGTATGCTATGAACAGAGTCTGGACCGGAAGAACGATAAAAACATCCGTTACGAACAGTGCCCGCAATGCGGCAGCATCTGGTTCGGCGTTAACGAACTATCCAAGGCGCTGGACAGCAAGGTTAATTTCTCCTTGCCGGCCAACCTGACTTCTCTTGCGGACAGGGAACCCGTCGGCACGCCCGGCAAAACGCGCCTGCTCTGCTCCTGTTGCGCCACAAACCTGATAAAGATAAAATCGCTGGAATCGCCTCATATCGAGGTGTACGCCTGCACCGTCTGCCAGGGCAGATGGGTTGACGCCAAGGAAATCACCCGGCTTCAGCAAAGCGGGCTGTTCAACAAGATAAAGAACTTCCTGATGAGCTTATTCTAAACGGAAGATAAAACAAGCCTGTAATGGCTTTTGCAAACCGCCTTAGGCGGAATTGAACCCCCGAGCCCAACTCGGGGGTTCAAGCATTTATAAGCCAAATAACACACGGATTAATCTTATAAGGAATCCAGGAGGCCAAGAAATTTATTCCTGCTTTATAAATTAGCACCCTGAGGCTCACTACCAAAGGGATAGTCTCCTTATAGAACTTGTATCCTTTGTGTCTTTGTGTTGAATCGTGTTTGTTCGTGATTAACTCAGAGGCGGGGTTCTAACAACCAAACTATACTCTTGGTTTCCTGGTCTCCTTATAAAATTTGTTTTCTCCGTGTCTCTGTGGCAGGATTATTCCCTTCTCCGTTACCCAGCCGGTAATCAGCTTGGCCGGGGTCACGTCAAAAGCCGGATTATACGCCTTAACTCCGACCGGCGCGATGCGTTTCCCGGCCAGATGAGTTACCTCATCCGGACTGCGGAACTCTATCGGAATTTGTTTGCCGCTCTTGAGCTTAAAATCAAATGTCGACATCGGCGCCACCACATAAAACGGTATCCGGTGATACCGGGCCATCAGCGCCAGCTGGTACGTCCCGATTTTATTGGCCGTATCGCCGTTGGCGGCAATCCGATCCGCGCCGACGAGGACTAAATCCACCTTGCCGGCAGACATCAGGCTCCCGGCCATCGTATCGCACAGCAGGGTCACGTCTATCCGGCTCTGCTTCAACTCCCAGGCCGTCAGCCGCGCGCCCTGAAGCAAAGGCCGGGTCTCGGTTGCAAATACCCTGAACCGCTTGGATTGTTTCTTAGCCCGGTAAATGACGGACAGCGCCGTACCCGCCCCGGCCGTAGCCAGGAACCCCGTATTGCAATGCGTCAGGATAGACATATCATTGCGGATAAGCTTGGCCCCGTTCCGGCCCAGGGCGTCGCAGGTAGCCAGGTCCTCGCGGAATATCCGCATCGCCTCGGCAAAGATGGCGGCCTTGATAACCGCAATCGGCTTATTTCGGACGGCTGGTATCAGACGGTTAATTCTATCCACCGCCCACTTAAGGTTAACAGCGGTCGGACGGCTGGAAATAAGTTGATTAGTTAAAGAGTTATAGAGTTCATAGAATTGCCGGAATGAATTCGTTTTAATAGAGCGTGCCGCGATGAAGGCCCCGAATCCCGCCGTAACCCCGATAGCCGGCGCGCCGCGCACCTGAAGGGTCTTTATCGCATAGATTATCTGGGGCAGGGTTCGGCAATTGACATAGGTCAGCTTATGCGGGAGCTTGGTCTGGTCTATCAGCTTCAGGAAACCCTTAACAGGAGAGCCAACCCAACGGAGGGAAAACATATAAGATGCCTCAAGCGTAGTGGTTCATAACATTTGAGTTTGGGGGATTCCCTTTCTGATATTTCCCCGCCCTTGATGGGCGGGGATTAAGGGGAGGGTGATTATCTTGAACGCCCCACCCTCACCCTACCCTCTCCCATCAAGGGAGAGGGTATCTTATAATAGGTACCCATAAAAACAAATGTTATAGACCAGTAGTATCGCCCGCCTTAGGCGGACTTGCTGTTTTCTATGAAATAAATACTTTAGGCTCACCTTTGCGCCCTTTGCGTCCTTTGTGGAACCGCCGTGACATCCCGCACTTATGCGGGGCGGTGAAAGGTGTTACTTGGCCTTCTTCTTAGCCGCTGGTTTCGGCGTCTGTTTGGCGATAATGCCGGTCTTGCGGAAAATAGCGATTAAGGCTTCGCTCGGTAAAGCGCCGTGCTTCATCCAATATTCCAGGCGTTCCTTCTTAATGATGACCTTCTTGGTCTCGTCCTTTTCCGTCGGCTTATAATGCCCCAGAAGTTCCAGGTAAACCCCGTCGCGCCGGGTCCGGCCGTCGAACACCGCAATCCTGAAAGCCGGCGTATTCTTCCGGCCTACGCGCATAAGTCTGATTCTTACTGCCATAATGTTAAACAAACCTTTCTTTGTGCCTTTGTGTCTTGGTGGCTAATTTTAACTTTCCTATACTAGAACAAAAAGATATATTAACCGCGGGCAAAGGTCAAGATTTTAATAACAATACGCAACCGGTTTTGCCAACCGTATGCTTGACAAACCTGTCGGAAAATGGCTTAATCCGGGCATATGACAATACCGTCAGCCATATTCCTGTTATTCCTGGTAATGGACCCGCTGGGCAACATCCCGTTATTCCTGAGCGCGTTAAAGAACATAGACCGGAGCAGGCGCAACAAAATAGTAATGCGCGAACTGACCATTGCCCTGGGCGTGCTGGTATTCTTCCTGATATTCGGGCGTCTCTTGCTGAATATGCTCCAATTAAGCGAGCCGTCATTAAGCATATCCGGCGGCATAATCCTGTTCCTGATAGCCCTGAGGATGATATTCCCGGCGCGCGAAAGCCTTTTCGGCGACAACCCCGGCGGCGAACCGTTCATAGTCCCGTTAGCCATCCCCTTGATAGCCGGCCCCTCGGCCCTGACAACTGTTTTACTGTTGGCCACCAGGGAGCCGAACCGCTACATAGACTGGCTGATAGCCCTGGCCTGCGCCTGGCTGCTGGCCACCATAATCCTGTTGCTGTCCAACGGCCTTAGCCGGTTCCTGGGAAAACGGGGGCTGATAGCCCTGGAACGACTGATGGGTATGCTCCTGACCATAATAGCCGTCCAGATGTTCCTGACCGGCATAAGCCAGTTTATGGCGCATTGATTGCCATTAATGATAATGAATAAAACAGCATTGATAATCGGGCTTATTTCGGTATTGGCCGGATACCTTGTTTCCTCCGGATGCGTCAATGCGGGAAATACGGTTCCCGTATCCCAAACCGATGCCATCGCCGGCGGCGAGCCGGTCAACGGCTTACAGCTGACCATCTGGCCCGGCCGGATAACCTGCCGCTTATCCGACGAACATCCCGAATACCCCGAACCCGGCGATAACCCCACAAACCCCATCATCATACATTGCCGGCTGAGGAATGTCGGCCGGGAAAACATCTGGCTGCCCAAAGTTGAAGAAGGCCGGTATCACTGTTACTACCGGGTATCCGGCGGCGAACCCGGCGGCATCAAAATAACCCAAGGCCCTTGGAAAGAAATGGAAATCCCAACTCTTGCCGGGAAAGATTACATAATGCTGGCCCCCGGCCAAGCCGTCCAATTCGAAGAAGTCACCAGCCGGACATTAGAGACCTCCGGCGACATAGCCCATAGCGTCACGTCGCGCCTGGTCAAGACCGGCATATACACATTAACAATGCACTACTCAACCAAAATATATAACGGGCAAGGCCTGGGTTTTCAACCCTGGAAAGACCAAGCCGCGTCCAACCCCATTATCGTTGAAGTTGTGAATTTCAGATAATTAATTGTAGCGGCGCGGGGGCGTGCGAAAAAACAATCATCGCCGGACATAGGGGCAACAAAAGATTGATTGGGATAGACTAAACGCAGCCTTGGGACATACTCTAATCTGCAATTCTTGACAAATCCCCGCAACAGGTTAAACTAAACCTATGCGTCACAAACCCATATTCAAACTCGCCGCCGCCATTGCCGTCATTGCCTGCATCACCGCGCTGAATTACGGCGGCTGCCAGCTTACACCTGATAAAGGCGTGACACACAACGAGACCTGGCCTCCGATGAGCGCCTATTTTCTTTCCCCGCTTAACGAAGCCACCTCGGTCGCCACCTCAAGCTGGCTCCACTGGACCGATACCGCAACATCCTACAAGGTCTACTTCGGCGCCGCCGACCCGCCGCCCTACGCAGCCGACGTAACCGAACCCCAATACGACCCCGGCCCCCTGTCGCACGCCGCCACCTACTACTGGCGCATCGAAAGCCTCAATAGCTTCGGCTCCTCCGTAAGCCCGGTCTGGCATTTCACCACCACCAACCCGCTCCTGGGCGGGGCGCCCGTATCCTTTTCCACCGGCATCACCGACACCGCATTCGGCAACAACGGCCGGGCCATAGCCGTCCTGGGCCCCGGCAACGATTACGCCCGGGCCGTAGTATTGCAACCCGACGGAAAAATAATACTGGCCGGCTCGGCCGGGGACGACTTCGGCCTGGCCCGGCTCAACAGCGACGGCACCATTGACGACGCCTTCGGCATCAGCGGCACCGTCACCTCAGACTTCGGCGGCAACCAAGACTGCGCCCAGGCCGTGGCCATCCAGCCCGACGGCAAAATAATACTGGCCGGCCGTGCCCGCATCGGCGGCAACGACCGCATCGCCCTGGCCCGCTACACCGTCACCGGCACCCTCGACGCCGCATTCGGAGCCGGCGGACTGGTCACCACCGCGCTGGGAACCCAATCCGGCGCCTACGCCTGCATCGTCCAGCCCGACGGTAAAATACTGGCCGGCGGCTGGGCCGACTACGGACCGAGCGCCTGTTTCGCCCTGGCCCGCTACCGGGACGACGGCACGCCCGACATATACTTCGGCTGCAACGGCGCAATCACCGCCACCATCGGAACGGCTAAGGCCTACGCCATGGCACTCCAACCCGACGGCAGAATCATCCTGGCCGGCGACGGCCTGAATATGGTCCGCTTCGACCACTTCGGAACGACCGACACCTTCTTCAGCGCCGGCACCCAGTCCGGAGCGCTCCCGCCCGGCGATACCGGCACCGCCTACGCCTGCGCCCTCCAGCCCGACGGCAAAATAATACTGGCCGGCATCGCTGAAAATCAGCTCCTGCTGGCCCGCTACCGCGAAAACGGCGTCCCCGACACCGGGTTCGGCAACAACGGCACCGTACTCATCGGCGGCTGGGCCGGCCAGCTCAACGGAATGGCCCTCCAATCCGACCATAAAATAATCGTCGCCGGCACCTCCTGCAATATGCAAGCCGGCACATTCGGCTCATTCGTAATGAGGTTCCAGCCCGACGGCATCCTCGACACCGGGTTCGGCAACAACGGCAACGTCAGCCCCAGCGGTTTGGCGCATAACGAAGGCGCCGACGCCTGCGCCGTCCAGCCCGACGGCAAAATCGTGGCTGTCGGCTGGGTCAACACCGGCGCCGGCGACCACTTCACGGCCGTGCGGTGGGGCAGATAAAACCCCTTACAGCGCAGCCTTAGGGGGCGTGCGGAAAGATAATCATCGCCGGCCATAGGGGCAACAAAAGATTGATTGACTATAGTGGAGGATGTCACCGCGATAAAAAATCCGGATTAATAAGAAAGGTTATGACATGAACCTGTCAATTATTGTCACCGAGTATTGTAATCTTGCATGCCCGAGTTGCATGCACGGCATTCCCTATCTGAAAGACAGAAAACATTTTCCTGTTTCCTATTTCGAATGGCTTTCCGGCATCTTGTCAGGAATACAAATTGAAGCCTTGATTATCGAAGGCGGCGAACCCACGCTCCATCCGGATTTTATCCGGCTGGCGCCGCGAATGCGCCAATGGTTTAAACCCCGTTCTCTGATACTTACAACCAACGGCGCACAGCTGCGGGATGTTGAAGGCGTTCTTAACAATTTTGATGAAATCCAGCTTACGGAATATCGCGGTCAAAATGATGAAGAAGTGGCCTGGGCAAGAAGCCGCAATATTCCCGGATTGTACGCGGGATTTGGACTGCCCGGTGGCGAACAATTCTCTTTAGATGCCAGCCCATATGAAAATGACCCGAAGCCGCCCATGTGCCGATGGAATAATTGCCCAATTATCTGGGGAGAAACAATCTGGATTTGTGCCGGCGCAGAACGACTGAATAAAGGAATCAGCTTAAAAGATGCGGATTGGGAGTCTAAACTGAAAACAATTAATCGCTTGGAAATTTGTCGTTCTTGTTTTGTTCCGCCAGTCTGGAGAATTAAGGATAAATAATCATCGCCGGCCATAGGGGCAACAAAAGATTGATTCCTTAACGGTATCTTATTCGGGCTTAACCCGTTTAATGGTCTCTCTTATTCGTGATTCGTCTTCATTGCCTATTCTCTGCCAATCAAATATCCATTCTAAAATAAGGTCGCTGGAAATTGTGCCCGCCGCGTGTATCTCATTCAATCCGAACTTCTTATGCCTGAGTTTTAGCAACCAAACCTTTGTTGTTTTTAACTCTTCCTCTGTTACGCCGCTTTTCATGCTGAGCAGCAGAAACTTCTTATCATTAAGGGTTTTTTTCAATTCGGGTATTTCATGAGCCGCATGCTCATCGCCCCATGTTTTAAGGATAAGGTCATAAATGTTTTGTGATTCATCAAAGAGCTCCTGCCCTTTCAATACACTATCCACAATAATAACGAACCTTCTGAACGAACCGCCGAGGCAATCGCAGGGTATTTTTGAGTAATAGCCCAATCCCGAATCATTCCCCGCAACGATAATATCGGCTTGGTTTATTTCGTCCAGCTGCAGGATATTAGCCAGCCTGAGTTTTACTTCAGGGTTCTTGTTTTCCTCCCAAGCGGCCAGGAGTTCCGGATAAACATTGTTCCTTGATTTAACCAGTTCCGTCTGGGCAAATTCGCGTTTCTGCGGATTTTCATCGCCTAATTGTTTGACCAACTCGGCGATTTTATCGCGCATTGCAAATGTTAAACCGGCTTGGTTGGCTTCTGGTTTGGGCGGTTTGCCCTGCGAGCAGCCTATTCCGACCCAGGCCAAGCCCGAAAGCAAAAGGACTAATGATAATTTGCATATTTTCATATCGGCCTCCTTCTATTGGGAATCGTTCTCCAAGCGCAGCCTGGCGGAACACTCAATTGTCCTTATATAATATTAGATACTTCAGGCCGCAAGATTTGTTGATAAATCCGGGAATTCCGGCAACATTTATTGGCGGCGCGGGAAAAGGTTAAAATATAATTCAGTATGGTGTCCCCCGAATTCCCGAATTGCAAGGCAGAATTCTGCCTTCTGACGTAGTCATAGCCAAAAACTATCTGCCGGAAAAAGAAATCAGAAAATTAGAGCGCACCGTATCGGGATTCTTTGACTACATTGAGAATCTCATTGAAAACAGGCGGGCTTTTACTATGGCCGAGTTTGTAGATGGCGTCAACAAGTTTTTAAGCTTTAACGAATACAAAGTGCTCGACGGCAAAGGGGCAATATCCAAGGATGCGGCAGACAAAAAAGCGCTGTCCGAATATGCCCAATACAATAAAACCCAAACGATTGAATCTGACTTTGAAAAAGAGGTTAAAAAACTGCTGAAAGATGCGGGGAAATAATAAAGCTGGCGCAGCCTTGGGATATCCCTTCCCTACATACTACCTTCTGTCTACTACATACTTCCCAATTTCCTTGCCCAAACCGCCCGGGAGTGGTAGAGTAACAATATGGCAAATGAACTGATACCCACAAGCCCGCAGGCAGTCCCGGAGCACCGCAGTGCCTCCCGCTTAGAGGGGCTAAGAGGGGTAACTAAAATAGCCGTTTTCCGGGGCCGCAAAATCCGCAAGGCGCTTTACAAAAACGAATGGTTCTTTTCCGTTGTTGATGTAATTGCCGCGTTGACCGAAAGCGAAAATCCCCGCGATTACTGGTACAGAATGAAAATGCGGGTTGAAACCGAGGAAGGCGCCGAGTTGTCGACATTTTGTCGACAACTGAAATTGGAATCCGCAGACGGCAAAAAATACGAAACCGACTGCGCCAATACGGAGGCGATGTTCCGCATCATCCAATCCATACCCTCGCCCAAAGCCGAACCATTCAAGCTCTGGCTGGCCCGGGTCGGATACGAACGGGTCCAGGAGATAGAAGACCCTGAAATAGCCACCAAACGCACCCGGGCACTGTATAAAGCCAAGGGCTACAGCGACGACTGGATAGAAAAACGGATGCGCGGCATAGCCATCCGCGAAGAACTTACCGACCAATGGAAAAAGCACGGCGTGGCCAAAGATAAGGAATACGAGATTCTGACCGCCGAAATATCAAAGGCAACATTCGGGCTCACGCCCAGCCAGTATAAAAAACTCAAAGGGCTCAAACGCCAAAACCTGCGCGACCATATGAACGACCTGGAACTGATTTTCTCTATGCTGGGCGAGGCATCCACCACACAGATAACCAAAGTGGAACACCCGTCCGGTTTTATGGAGAATCGGGGCATTGCCCACCGGGGCGGCAA
>JAZDFB010000086.1:0-8331 GCA_043808305.1 Planctomycetota bacterium
GGTCTTTCGGCGCGGGCTTACTCCCGGATAATAAAGGTGGCCCGGACGATAGCTGATATGGATAATTCCATTGATATACAGGTTCAGCACATATCAGAGGCGATCCAATACCGCAGTCTGGACCGCTCCAGGTTTGCTTAAGTAATAGGGGTCATTTCGGGATTAATCAGATAAAATCAAATAAAAAAGGGCTCCGATATAAATCGGAGCCCTTCGGGCTGACGCTTATTTTAGAATTTTATCGAAGCCTGGAATGATATTGACGCGTTCTGGGGCATTGTATCAGCGTTCGCGCCGGAACCGACTTTTGACGTATCGGTAGCTATGGCTCCGGCTAAGTCAATCCTGACAAGCTGGCCTAAGCCGAGGCCGACTCCGCCGGTCATAACCGGTCCGGAACCTGAATTGGCCAGGTTCTTTTGCATTCCGGCCCGGATATTCAGGAGCCACAGGTCGATTTCGCCGCCGATGCAGAAGAGTTGGGATTCGTAACCGTCGAGGGTTATGGACTTATTTTTGGTGACATCATAATCCATGGCAACTTTTAACAGTTTGAGGTTAACGCCGACGCCCAACCTGATTTGCGGGTCGAGCTTGAAATCTCCCGGCCCGTCAAATTTGAAGGTGGGGCCGTTGAGATTGCGGATAATCAGCCCGGCCTGGACCATTTCCGTCAAAGTCACCAAAGCGCTGACATCAAGGCCAATAGCTGTCGAAGATTTCAGATTTTCCGTTTTTGTGATGTCGTTCAGGGTGTCGGTGCCGCCCTGAAGGGTATCAAATTTAAGAAAGTTATAATATGTCTGGCCTTCCATTATCTTGAGATTAGCCCCGACGCTCAGCAGATTCTCAACAAGAGGACGTCCGTAGGAGACGCCGAACTCTTTCAGGAATATACCGCTCATATAGAGTCCTGATTGGTTATTACCGGCCGAAGCCGTAGTAGTTGCCGCTTTGTTAAGCATCGTAATAGACCTGGTAGTAAGGCCGCTGGTTGCGGCAGCAATCTGCTGGATGGCGGCGACAATAGCCGGGTCTGAAGTATCAACTCCGGCCTGTTCCGCCTGATAAATAAGCTCTTCCGCCTGGTTCTGGGTAAAAATACCGGCTGTTGTCGTGACCAGAGAATTAGCCAGCGCCTGGCTGCCGGAATTGGTGAATGCTAAGGTTGCACCGGTTGAGTGGTCCGCACCGTTCCCGACCACGTTCTGAACCTGGGTGGCCACAGTATTGGTTACGCTCATAGACAGGCCGCCGATATCAAAAACCGGGTCCATGCCGGCGTCCGCAAAATAATTCGCAAAGATAGCTATATTGTTGTAGCCGGGGAGCGTGAATGAAGCGCCGCCGGCCAGGTTGAACAGAACGCCCTGCCCCGATTTGTTCAAACCGGTCATATCGCTACCGAATAATTTCAAAAGCTGCTGGACTTCCGTTGGGCTAAGCGAGTCTCCGGCATCAATTTTAGCTGACAGCGTATTCCATTGAATGCCTTCCATGGTTTGGGCAATTTGGTCGACTGCGCCGAGGACGTCGCCCACAGCCGCGGTTCCCATAGTCACAGAAACTGCCGGGCCGACATTAGTATTTTTTGCCAGAGCGGCCGGGTTGTAGTAATGTGAATTGGTCGCATCGCTCAGCCCCACGGAAGCGCCGCCCATCGCCTGGGCCTTGGGTCCGTAAGTCAGCCATTCCTCACCATAAGCATTGTCTATGGCCATCATAAAAACTGCGGTTACAGCAATCAACACTGTCGTTGTCAATACCTTTTTCATAATCTCTGATCTCCTTTCTTAAATTAATTATTAATAAACAAATACTTACAATAAATTCCTGTGTTGTCAAGAATAATATTACTATTTTCTTGACAATTAACGCTTTTTTGCGAAATAAATGCCTTGTTATACTGGATTCTGGATTTTGATAAATGACATAATCGCGAAAAGGAGTATTTTATGGCAATAGTTCTGGACGGCAAGCATTTGACTATTGAGGACGTTGTTAAAGTAGCCCGGCACCATGAAAAGGTGGAGTTGCACAAATCGGCTATAGAGAGAATAAACAGATGCCGGACGATGCTTGAGGAAAAGATTAAAGCGCACGAGATTATGTACGGCGTGACCACGGGCATCGGCGAATTTTCGGAAACAGTTCTGACCCCGGAGCAGGCGGAAAAATACCAGAAATTTCTGATTTATTCGCATGCCGCCGGAATCGGCGAGCCGATAGTTGAAGAAATCGTCCGGGGAGCGATCCTGTCCAGAATTAACGTGCTTTGCAACGGCATTTCAGGCCCCAGATTAATTATCGTTCAGACGTTGGTTGAGATGCTCAATAAAGGTGTAACCCCGGTAATGTGCCAGAAAGGCTCGGTCGGCGCTTGCGGCGACCTGTCGCCTATGGCTCAAATGGCTTTGGTGCCGATGGGTGAGGGTGAAGCCTTCTATAAAGGTAAAAGAATGCCCGGCGCCGAGGCAATGAAGGCGGCCGGCGTCCCGACCATCGTTTATCAGCAGAGAGACGGCCTGGCCTGCATAAATGGGTCTAACGTTATTACCGCAATGGGTTGCCTGCAAATTTATGACTCGGACAGATGGCTGAAAACCCACGATATCGCCGCGGCCATGACGCTTGAAGCCATCAATGCCAATATGAAGGCATATGATGAAAGAGTCCACAAGATACGCGGATTCCCCGGCTCGGTGGAATGCGCCGCTAATATCAGGCGGATAACCGAAGGCAGCGAATTATTACAGCGTAAAGGCAAGAAGGTCCAGGATGCCTATAGCCTGCGCTCTACCCCTCAGGTATGCGGCGCGGCCAAGGACGCACTTAAATACATCCGGGCCCAGTTTGAAATCGAACTCAACGGCGTAGGCGACAACCCCCTCTTTTTCCCTGATGAAAAAGAAGTCCTGACCGGCGCCAACTTCCAGGGCACGCCTATGGCATTGCCCCTTGAATTGCTGGGTATGTCTATCACAACCGTTTGCGTATTATCGGAACGCAGGTTAAACAGGCTGATGAACAATCATCTTTCGCAGGGACTGCCGGCATTTCTGACCAAGGGCGCCGGTATGTTCTCTGGCTTGATGCTCTCGCAATACACGGCCGGCGCATTAATCTGTGAAAACAGGGTCCTGTGCACGCCGGCAGCTATTGGTTCCATACCGGCCGCGGCTGACCAGGAGGATTTCGTAAGTATGGGCATGACTACGGCAATCAAAACCCGCCAGATAATTGATAATGCTTACGGCATACTGGGCATAGAATTCATTGCGGCGGCACAGGCGTTTGATTTCCGCCAGCCGGTAAACCCGGCCAAGGCCACAAAAGCAACCTATGAAATCATCCGCAAGAATGTGGCTCATCTCGAGGAAGACCGGCCGCTCTTCGACGATAATAACGCCATGGCTAAAGTCGTTCGTTCCGGCGAAATACTCGAAGCGGTGGAAAAAATAGTCGGACAGCTGAAATAGAGCCTGAATTAAGCATGGAATACCAACCAGTCAGCGCGCCCCGGGGGAAGCAGATATCCTGCAAATCCTGGCAGACCGAAGCGCCGCTCCGGATGTTGATGAACAACCTGGATCCGGAAGTGGCCGAAGACCCCAAGAATCTGGTAGTTTACGGGGGTTCGGGCCGGGCCTGCCGGAGCTGGGACGCATTCCATAAAATAGTCAATACGCTTCGTGAGCTTGAGGACGACCAGACGCTGCTTATCCAGTCGGGCAAGCCGGTGGCCGTATTCAAAACACACGAAATGGCGCCTCGGGTATTGTTAGCCAACAGCCTGTTGGTGCCGCACTGGGCCAACTGGGATTATTTCCGCAAGCTCGAGGCCGAAGGCCTGATAATGTACGGCCAGATGACGGCCGGCAGCTGGATTTACATCGGAACCCAGGGCATCCTCCAGGGGACATATGAGACATTTGCCGTAGCGGCCCAGAAGCATTTTGGAAGCGACCTGGCCGGCAAGCTGGTGGTCTCGGCCGGACTTGGCGGAATGGGCGGCGCCCAGCCGTTATCCGTCACCATGAACAACGGTATTTTTCTGGGCATCGAGGTTAATCCCGAACGCATCGAGCGCCGTATAAAAATGGGCTATTGCGATGTCATGTGCGAGAGCCTTGATATGGCCATGCATATAATAGATAATGCCCGGGTAAAAAGAGAGCCCCTTTCAATCGGCCTGGTCGGCAACGCCGCTGAAATACTGCCCGAAATGGTTCACCGCGATATCATACCGGATATGCTGACCGACCAGACCTCAGCCCACGACACGCTTAACGGATACGTGCCTAAGGGCATGCCGCTGGCCAAAGCCTTGGCATTAAGGAAATCAGACCCTGCCCAATACATCAAGCGGTCAATGGAATCTATTGCCGTGCACGTCAGGGCCATGCTCGACCTTCAGGCAAAAGGTTCTATCGTATTCGAATATGGAAATAATATCCGCCAGCAGGCAAAGCTGGCCGGGGTAGCTGATGCCTTTAATTTCCCGGGTTTTGTCCCGGCTTACATCAGGCCGCTTTTCTGCCAGGGCAAAGGTCCGTTCCGCTGGGCGGCGCTTTCGGGCGACCCGCAGGATATCTATACAACCGACAAAGCGGTGATGAAGGAATTCAAAAATAACAAGGGGCTGGTTCAGTGGATAAAGATGGCGCAGGAGAGGGTCCCATTCCAGGGATTACCGGCCCGTATCTGCTGGCTGGGCTACGGCGAACGCGCCAAAATGGGACAGGTATTCAACCGGCTGGTGGCAAAGGGCGAAATTTCCGCGCCCATAGTCATCGGCCGCGACCATCTTGACTCGGGTTCGGTTGCCTCGCCTTACCGGGAAACAGAGAGCATGAAAGACGGTTCCGATGCCATAGCCGACTGGCCGATACTTAATGCATTGTTGAATACGGCTTCGGGCGCTTCGTGGGTTTCGGTCCATCACGGCGGCGGGGTAGGCATAGGATATTCCATCCACGCCGGACTGGTTGCTTTGGCTGACGGGACAAAGCTGGCGGCCAAAAAACTGGCGCTTTGCCTGAACAACGACCCGGGCATGGGGATTGTCCGTCATTTCGACGCCGGATACGAAATCGCCCAGCAGGCCGCTAAAAAGCACAACATCTGGATACCTTAATCGGAGTTGGGCTGCGGAATCACGCCGTCCTTATTGTTCCAATCGCATTTATCCTGATTGTTATGGGTGCTTCCCGAACACATAGACAACCAGATAGAATAATTCGCCTGACAGGAAGGCAAACCACCACAGGGGGAAAAGGATTGTCGCCAGTTTCCTGTGCGATTTAATTGGCGTCTTTCGTTTCCATTGGATTATGCCGGTTACAAGCACGCTCAGCTCTAATATTATTACGGCTGACGCGACTATGCCGTGGACGATAAAATAAGCCAGCACCGCCCCTTTCAGGACGATGACGCTGCCTTCCATCGTCCCGCCCAGCGCCCGGTAAATCATATAACCGATGGACATGCTCAGGTCCCAGCAGATGGCCGATATCCCGGTAAACGCGTGATACCGCCACTTCTTTATCCCGCTTAGATAGGCGTGGATGAACAGGAATGCGACCGGGATTAATCCGATCGCTACGATAGTGCTGACAAGCGGTGCTTTAATCATTTGTTATTTCCAATCGGGACTGCATAGGTATATATGGAACCCCGGGCTTAGTCAAGATAACCGCATATCTGCCAAGGGAATATTTTATTTGGCTGATAATGTTTTTTAGGTATAGCCTTAATTCAAAACGCGGATGAAGTTATTTATCTCTTCGGGACGCAATACAAATCGATTTTGAGATAGTTAGGGTTTTATAAGACTTAGTTTTGTTTTCAACCCGTGACCTCTTTTCCTTGACAAATTTCAATAATAGGACTTAACTTAAAATAGCTTATTCTTTTCTTGAACAACTCGAAAAAAGAAAGTGGCGCCATAATGACGTTCCCGCCTGTTGTGGGACAGGCATGGACGCGGAGTTTATCCCGCTTATTAGCGGGAGCGCCGGAGGACAGCATGCCAAAAGTTAATTGGTCCAGATTAAGCCCAAGTTTTTTGCTAACTTCTCTTTTTAGAATATGTTGTGTCTTTTGTTTTATATTCTTTGCTATGCATTCTGTGGTGTTTGCGGGGCCTGCCAACCCGGCTACTTTTACCGTCAAACAGCCGGACGGCAGCGAATTCCAGGCGCGGCTTAAAGGCGATGAATGGGTTAACTGGGCAGAAACAACCGAAAGATATCCGATTGTCCGGAATAATGCAACAGGTTTTTGGGAATATGGGGAGCTTCAGCCTAATATAGGCTTGGCCCCAAGCGGGAAGGTGGTAGGCAGTGATTTGCCGGAAGGCATTAACAAAATATCAGCAAATGATATCAGAACATCTGTGCCTGAGAAAGGTCCTGGATCGCTAGATATTCCCTTTTCCTCTCCTGAATTACCTCAACCCGCTCCGCTGAATATTTTGGGCACCGCCAATCTTTTGGTTATTCTGGTTAATTTTGCGGACCAGACTTTAACCACAACAGAATCAAGCTGGTCCAGCAGGGCATTTGGCGCCACCGATAGCGTCAAAGATTATTTTGATGAGGTCTCATACAATCAACTTACCTTTGCGCCCGCGACTGAATCTTATGGCACCGCAAACAATGGCGTAGTTATTGTAACGCTCGCATACAATCATCCTAACACTGATACAGGGACCGCTAGTCGACAAGTTGCCAATGATGCTATTATTGCGGCTGACTTTTATGTTAATTTTGCCAGCTATGATACGGATAGTAATGGAAAAATTACTACCAATGAACTTCATATTATGGTGGTGTGGGCTGGTTATGAATCATCCTGTGGTGGTTCGCCTTCACCCAAGGCCTGGGCGCATAAATACTCCTTAGCTACACCTCCTACGGTGGATGGTAAGATAGTCGGTGGATCCCCCGGTGGATATACCCGAATGGGCGAACTGCATTGGGACCATCAGGCAACCATTGGAACAATGATTCACGAACTCGGTCATGACCTTGGAACCGCAACCATTTGGTTGGGCTTGCCTGATCTGTATGACACGGACTATTCTTCGGAAGGTGTGGGGGATTGGTGTTCTATGGCCGGTGGTTGTAACAACGGTGTAATTGACAGTGGCGACTCACCGGCGCACTTTAGCGCTTGGTGCAAATGGTATCTGGGATGGATTACGCCCTCGCAGATTACGTCAAACCAGACCGGTGTTTCATTTCCACGGGTTGAAGATGCAATAGGGACCGATCGAGGAGTTAAACAATTTTTAAGTAATCCCGGTGGCCCCGATATTGGAGGCATAGGCGAGTATTTCCTTATTGAAAATAGGCAATTAACCGGTTATGATGCCAAGCTTCCGTACGCAGGGATTCTAATCTGGCATATTGACGAGACACAATCCGGTAATACCAACGAAGCACGAAAACTTGTGGATTTGGAAGAAGCAGACGGCTTAAATCAACTTGATAACAATACCAATAGTGGCAATGCCGGTGACCCATATCCCGGCACAGCCAACAAGAGAATATTTAACAATATATCTAACCCAAATAGCCAACTATATAGTGGTGCAAATAGTGGAATATATATTGGAAACATTAGTAATTCTTTGTCCATAATGACAGCAGATATTGTTATTGCCGCAGACGGGCCGCCGGTATTGACCTCGCCGGGCAATAAAAGCGTGAATGAGAACCAGTTATTGACCTTCACGCTATCAGCCATAGACCCGGATTTGGACGTCATCACATATTCAGCGACGGGCCTGCCGGCTGGCGCCAGTTTGATTACCGCGACAGGCGTATTTACATGGACCCCGGATTATGCGCAGGCAGGCAGTTATGTGGTGACCTTTACAGCCACTGCTGCCTTACTCTTTGATGACCAGGCCATAACGATAACCGTAAACAATACAGACAGGCCGCCGGTATTGACCTCGCCGGGCGATAAAAGCGTGAATGAGAACCAGTTATTGACCTTCACGCTATCAGCCATAGACCCGGATTTGGACGTCATCACATATTCAGCGACGGGTCTGCCGGCTGGCGCCAGTTTGATTACCGCGACAGGCGTATTTAGCTGGACCCCGGATTATGCGCAGGCTGGCAGTTATATGGTGACCTTTACAGCCACTGCTGCTTTACTCTCTGATGACCAGGCCATAACGATAACCGTAAACAATGTGAACGGGCCGCCGGTATTGACCTCGCCGGGCAATAAGGGTGTGACTGAGAACTATTTATTGACCTTCACGCTATCAGCCATAGACCCGGATTTGGACGTCATCACATATTCAGCGACGGG
>JAZDFB010000087.1:0-16937 GCA_043808305.1 Planctomycetota bacterium
AAAAAATAGTATAGTGCGGCAAATAACCATAAAGGGGACAGTAGGTTCGGGGGCGGTTCGGGGGGGCGGTTCGGGGGACACCATACCGAATAGATAAGCAAGGCATCCACGGAATTCCCACAAATCTTGAAACAATTCTACCACAGACACCCCAGTCTTGGGCAAACCCCGACGGAATCCCGCATCCCGCATAAGTACGGGACGTCGTTGCGACTCCGTAAGTAGCGGGATGGAGTTTATCCCGCCTTCAAGCGGGACTGCGGCTCAATAGTCGGGATAAGTGCCACTAACTCCCCTGCCCTTTGTCCGCAAAGAGCGGGGTCGACGTGGCGCTAATAATGATTGACAAACATCGCTGGGTTGATACTCTATTACTCATCAGGCTGTAGCTACGAAAGAAAATCGTGTCCGTCTGAGAAATACGGAAGTCCGTCTGACGGATACGGATATCCGTCTAAGATATACGGATGTCTGTCTGACAGATACGGATGTCCGTCTAAAGGATATAGATGTCCGTCTGGAATATACGGACGTCCGGCTGAGACATACGGATATCTATCTAAGGTATACTGACGAAAGGATGTAATATGGGAAGAGATTATATACCATTGCGGGATGCGGAGTTCGCTGAGTGGCTTAAAGGATTCACTGCTTACATATCGGTTCATTATGCGGAACTGGGGTTATCTGCTACGGATAAGGATAATCTGGTTGCGGCGAATAACGATTGGAAACGGGACTTGCAGGCAGATGTAACGGCCAAGAACGCGGCCCGCGGCGCAACGGCAACCAAAAATAACACCCGCCAGACGGCCGAATCGCTGGCCAGAAATCTTGCCCAACGAAGCACTGTTTATCCCGGGACAACTAATGTCCACCGTGCGTCGATGGGTATTACCGTGCCGGATACCAATCCGACCCCGACCGCGCAGGACTATGTGGGGAACCTGCCGCCGCCTCTTTTAGTGCTGGACTGGTCAGGGCGCGGGCAGGTAGTCGTTCATTTCGGCGTCAACCCGGCAGATGAGAAGCGCAACGCCAAGCCGGTTGATATTGCCGGGGCTAAAATCTGGTATCGCCAAGAGGGCGGGGCGTGGACTTTCCTGGCGGACGACACCAACTCGCCTTATATACACATCCTGGCTGCTGTACAGCACACGGTACAGGCAGGTTTAGCCATAACAGAGCCGATTACTGTAGAATACCGGGCGCAGTGGTTTGACAAGAAGATGCGCACCGGTAGTTTTGGCCAGACGGCTAAATGTACGGTCTCGCCTTAATTTACCACGAAAACGCGAAAGTTCGAAGACACGAAATAATACAGTTTATCCGTGTCCATTCGTGGTTATACCTTTAAGTATATTTATTATGTTATACCTTATACTAAAGTATTTATATAATGTTATACCTTAAGGTATTAAGGTATTATTCTATGTAACCCGGAAAAACTTCGCCGTAATTTTCGGATTTATTGACAAAATTACATGTCTCATGTATCTAATATATTATAAAAACTGTTATGCTCATTCGGTAAAATAAGTTGAAAAGGAGTTTGTATGATTAAGAATATATTGTTGGCATCGAGCGTTATCGCCAATATTGCACTGATTGTTGTTCTGGCTGCCGCGCCTTATGCCGGTAAAAATAGCTTAGGCGTCAAAAATAATGCAAAGGCAAACGACGAAGCGGCTTTATATAATAAGGAATTAGCCAACCTCAAGACCTCCAACAAAGACCTGTCACAGCAGATGGCGGTGCTTCAGGCCAAGTTAGCATTTGAAAAGTCCGCCCGGATGGCCGGGACAAGCGAATCTTCTGCGGCGACCGCATCAGGCCAGTCGATAGACGGTAGTTCAGCCTCGTCCGCAACCGAAACGTCAGCTAAGTCCGCCGCCCGTACCGCCAGGAAACGGGAGTTGATGAGACTGATGGCGATGGGCGAGCTGGAAATTAAAGATATTATTAACTTTCTGTGGGACAGCGACCCTGGTTTTCGATATTGGGCGGTTTCTTCGTTGGGCAAGCTTGGTGCCAAGGAAGCCATCCCGACCATCACCTTGTTATTGCAGGATCAAAATCCGGGAGTCCGCCAGGCGGCCGCTATTGCGTTGGGCAAACTCGGCGCCAAGGAAGCCATCCCGGCCATCACCTTATTATTGCAGGATAGCGACCCGAATGTCAGCGGGGCAGCTGCCAAGACATTGGGACAGCTCGGCGCTAAGGAAGCCATTCCGGAGGTTGTCAAATTACTCCAGGATAACAACTCAACAGTCCGCTCAAATGCTGTCTGGGCATTAGGCCAGCTCGGCGCCACGGAAGCTGTCCCGGCCATCACCTTATTATTGCAGGATAAAGACCAGATTGTCCGCAGGACATCTATTTCGTCGTTGGGCAAAATCGGCGCCAAGGAATCTATTCCGGTCATTACCGGATTATTACAGGATGAGAAACCTGGAATTTGCCAGGATGCTGCCATCGCATTGGGCCAGCTCGGCGCCAAGGAAGCCATCCCGGCTCTGACTACGTTATTAAAGGCAAATAGCACGTCAGTCCGCAATGCGGCCCGCGTGGCGCTCAGACAGCTAGGGGTTGATGTTCCGGCAGAAACTGAGCACGGCTTTTTACCGCCTCCATCGCCGACTAAATAATAATTAGTATTCTTTGTATTTCCTATGAGAAATGTTAAGCTCATTCGGTAAATAAAATAAGTTAAAAAGGAGTTTGTATGATTAAGAATACGTTGCTGGCGTTGAGCATTATCGCCAATATTGCCTTGATTGTTGTGCTGGCTACAGCGCCGGATGCCGGCAAGAATATTCTGGGCGTCAAAAACACTGCAAAGCCGAACGACGAAGCGGCTTTATATAATAGGGAATTAGCCGGTCTTAAAACCGCCAACAAAGACCTGTCACAGCAGATGGCGGTGCTTCAGGCTAAGTTGGTATTTGAAAAATCCGCCCGGATGGCCGGGACAAGCGAATCTTCGGCGGCAGCCGTATCAGGCCAGTCGATAGACGGCAGCAGTTCGGCCGTGTCCACAACCGAAACGGCAGCAAAGGCCGCTGACCGCGCCGCCAGAATGCAGGAGCTGGGTCATTTGCTGGGCAAGCTTAACAGCCTTGCGCCGCAGCCCGGCGGGGGACGCGGCAATGATTTCGAACGGATGAAACTGACCGGAGAGATGATGAAACTGATGGGCGAACTGGAAATAGAGGATATCAACCGGATGATTTTCTCGGGCAACCTGTCGGTATTGACCGACCCCGACATCAGAAAGCTTTTTGTCAACGTAGCTATCGGAGTGCTGGAAGAGATGGGCAAACCGCTTACGCCAGAACAGATTGCCCGTTACGAATCGACCCTGGAGCGGCTGGCGGGGTTGGAAAGCAGTATCACCAACGACAGCCAGAACGCGACCGAGAAAGCGATTGCCCGGCTCCAGAATGCCGACGCCATAAATGCCATATTGAACGATATGAAAGGCGTATTTACCAGCGACCAGGTAGCAGCCGTGCAGGGCAATGATATGCGCGGCGGGCGCAATAACGGCCCGGGCCCGGCTTGGGGAGCCTTTACCTCTCAGATGGATATGCTAAAGCCTAATGTGCGGTCCATGACAGTATCCGAAGCCAAGGATCGGACTAAGGTCGTTGACCAGCTTATCAACCGCTTTAACTTGGATGCGACCACCAAGGAAGCCGTCAAGCCTTTGGCTACCCAGTATGTCAACGAATACTCTACGCTCAAAAAGACCCTGGAAAGCACCTACGGCAAGACGACAATGGACTATTACCTGGACCGTAACCGTTCTGTCGTAACCGTCGCCGACGCCAACAGCGGCAGAGATTCCCAGCAGGCATATAACCAGGCAAAGGCTGCTTATATCCAGTCTAATCCCGGCTATGAAGTAGCCAAGCGCGCTATGGATATCGAGTTCCTTCAAATTCAGAACAAATACCAGAAAGAAGTCGCCAAAATCACGACCCCGGCAACGGTTACCGGGATCTCAGCCTCAACTGCGCCTACAATAGGACGGATGGGCGGCGGGTTCCCGAGAAATGCATCCGTCATCCAGTTCCCAAATGTGGATTAAAGCTGGCGGTTTATACCCGTAAATACTTATCAAGCGGATATGATAGCCTGATTTGAGCCTATGCTGAATATCTGCAACCTGTCTTCACCGCCACGGAATCTGCCTGTATTTGAGGTTTGCTTAATAAAAAGGAGTATTATATGACCCATAAATATTTTACAGTAGGGGATTTGAAAGCCAGACAGCTTTTGCCCGGTATTGACCTGAGGGTCGCGGCCGGCGAGCAGACGATGATGACCTTCTTCGACTTTGCGCCCAACGCGGTTATCCCCAGCCACAAGCATCCGCACGAACAGATTACTTATATGCTCCAGGGCGAGATGGAGATGACAGTGGCCGGCGAGACAAAAGTGCTTAAGGCCGGCGATGGCGTGGTCATACCGGGTAATATCGAGCACAGCGCCCGGATTACCAAAGGCCCGGCCAAGGCGCTGGACGGCTGGTATCCCAAGCGGGAGGATTACCTGAAGTAATAGTTCGGCTGTTAGCGACAAAGGAGCGTTATTCCTAGACCCTGAGGGGTCTTGGGACAAGAACCCGTACGGGCAGCCGACTATACCTGGCAGTCCCCCGACGGAATAGTCGGGATAAGGGACACTAACTTCCTTTGGTCGAAGTGTCCCTAATAATTCGCGAAGTTTATCCCGCCTTTGGGCGGGACTCAAACTGCCAGAGTATAGTTTGGTTGTTATACTATGTGTCAAATTTATGGAAGCCAGTTATATAAAACTGATTAAATCCGGCGAACTGAAACGCCGGATCGAGGCGGCTAACAGAATTTTGTCCGAATGCACGCTCTGCCCGCGTGGATGCCGCGTCAATCGCTTAAAAGGGGAGCTGGGCTTTTGCGAGAGCCCTTCGGAAATACTCAGGACAAGCGGTGACAGGGCGGTTATTTCCAGTTACGGCCCGCATTATGGAGAGGAGCCGCCTGTTTCAGGCCAAAGGGGCTCGGGCGCCATCTTCTTTACCGGCTGTAATCTGCGTTGCCTGTTCTGCCAGAACTACCAGATTAGCCAGTTATATCAGGGCAAGGAAACCAGCATAGAAGACCTGGCCAAGGCGATGCTCAACCTCCAGGCATCCAGATGCCATAATATCAATCTGGTTTCGCCCACGCACTTTGTGGCGCAGATTCTGGAGGCATTGCTGATAGCCGCGGAGAATGGGTTGGAACTCCCGATTGTTTATAATACCAACGGTTATGATTCATTAGCCACGCTCAAACTGCTGGATGGCATAGTGGATATCTACCTGCCTGATATCAAATACAGCGAAGACAGATATGCCAAGGAATATTCCGGGGGTGATAGCTACGTAAAGTACAATCATGCGGCGTTGAAAGAGATGTTCCGCCAGGTTGGTAATCCGGTAATGGATAATAAAGGCGTGGCGCAAAAAGGTTTGATTATCCGGCATCTGGTCCTGCCTATGGGCGGGGCAGGGAGTTTTAAGTCTTTGGATTTTATCCGCGACGATATATCGAAGGACGCATTTATTAGTCTGATGGCGCAGTATCATCCGTGTTATAAGGCAGAAGCGCACCCGATACTCAACCGGCGCCTGAAGCATAAGGAATATGATGAGGTGGTGGCGTATGCCGGGAAGTTGGGGCTGGACAACTGCTATGTCCAGGCCTTGGTGAGCAGTGATGATTTTCTGCCCGACTTTAAGAAAGAAAGGCCGTTTGATTAGCCACGGAGACACAGAGTAATTAATGATTATTTAATGAAGGTCTCCGTGTGCTTTGTGCTATCCTACGCTATTCCATAGCTACGGATAGCCTCTGTGGCAAATTAGGTTATGAAATATAAAGCGATATTGTTAATCGGGCCGACCGGCGCGGGCAAAACGCCGCTGGGCAAATATTTGCAGAAGCACGGGCTGGGCGGCAAGAGGTGCTTCCATTTCGACTTCGGGGCAAACCTGCGGGATATACTCACCACAAAGAGCACGAAGGACACAAAGAATAATGAAGTTAAATTTAGCAAAAATGAAGTGGGTTTTATCCGCATTATGCTTGAATCCGGGGCGTTGCTGGAAGACAAGGACTTTCCGCTGGCCAGGAAGATTCTTAAATCATTTATTGCCGGCAACGGCGTGACGGATAAAGATATTATCGTCCTTAACGGTCTGCCCCGCCATATCGGACAAGCTAAAGCATTAGGGAAATTTATCCGGATGGAGCTGGTAGTTAATCTTACAGCCGCGCCGGAGATTATTCACGGGCGTATCCGGACCAACGCCGGCGGCGACCGCGCCGAAAGAATCGATGATGACCTGAAATCTATCAGAAAGAAAATAAAGATATTTAATATGCGGACTGTTCCGTTAGTAGTTTTTTACCAAAAGCTTGGGGCAGAGGTGTGTGATATCAGTATAGGCTTGACCACTAAAGCAAAAATGGTTTATAAACATTTAAACCACTTTTATACCTTCAAATAACTAAACTATTTTTATGTTGACATAGTTTTTTAAGATGGTATAGAGAAACCGAATATGATGTATCTGAAGATAATCACAGGACCCCAGAGCGGCTTAACGACAGAGCTCAATTTTGATAACAATAATAAATTTATTATAGGGCGTCTGTCATCCAAGAACGGCTTGGCGCTTATCGACAATAGGGTTTCTAAACAGCATGCCGAAATATCCAGAAAAGATAAAGAATACTATATCAAGGACCTGAATAGCACCAACGGGACATATATGGACGGGAAAAGGGTAGCCGGTGAGTTAAAGATTAATCTCGGCAACCTTATAAAGGCGGGCACGACAATAATGGAGATTGTCAGCGAAGGCGTGCCGTCTCAGGCAGCCGCCAGCGGGCCGATTCCGGTAGATTCCGGCAAGCCGTCTATTTCCGCGGAAGAAGACGCCGGGTCAACCACCACGGAAATAAAATTGGACGTGGACGAGAATTTTGACGGAGAAACCCCGGAAAAACCGTTGGGTAAGGAAGTTACTTCCAAGATACTTCCGATGATGCACCAGATATCGCGGCTGATAATGTCGGAGAAGGAAATCCCTCATATGCTGGAACAAATACTAAAGCAAACGATAACCGCAACCAGCGCCGACCGCGGGTATGTGATAATGGTGGATAAAAAAACTGATAAAATATCATCGCATATTGCCCATCCCAAGAAAGATACAACCCAGGAACCGCCTGTTAGCCACACGATTATTAAATATGTAACCAAGAATACCCGTCCGCTGGTGACATCGGATGCGATGCTGGATAAGCGTTTAGACCCGAGTTCCAGCATAGCCGACGGCAGTATCAAATCGGTGATATGCGTTCCTCTGATTACAACCTCGACGCACTACGGCGTTATTTATCTGGAAAATTTCCAGCTGGAGAAATATTTCGGCCAGGCCGAGCTGGAAATAGCCAGCGCCATTTCGATTTTGGCCGGCATGGGAATCATAACCGTATCGGCGGCTGAAAAAACCGAGCGGACCATGATGGGTACGCTCCGGGCGTTCTTGACCATTATTGAGATGAAAATGCCACAGATGCAGGGCCATTCCGAACGCGTGGCAAATATCGCATCCAACATTGCCCGCCAGATGAAACTGGCGGTTCCCGAGGTGAAAAGGGTCAACTTGGCCGCGTTGCTCCACGACGTGGGCCGGATTATGGAAACTGCTGATGAGGCTGAGACTACCAGCTTTAAGGATATAGAAAAGCATTCGCTCAACGCCGAGAAACTGCTTAATTCAATTCCGGACCTGCACGATATTATTCCGGCCATAAAGTACCATCATGAGCGCATCGACGGGACCGGTTTTTTCAAGATGGAAAGCAAGAATATCCCGGTCAATGCCAAGATACTTGCCGTAGCCAACGAGATAGACAACCTGATGACTTTGGGCGGGCCGCAAGCTCAGGGCATATCCATTAAGGAAGCCATAGCCGAGATACAGTCGCATGCCAATAAGACGTATGATGCTGATGTGGTCAAAGCCATGGTTGCCTGCTACGATAATGACGCGCTTTTCAAAACGGAAAGTTCCCCGCTAAAGTCAATAGTCTAAGGATTAATCACATCCGCTTTAACCTGCTGCACTCTTCTGGAGATTCTTACTTTATCGGTTCAATCGGCGCAACCGGCGTAGGCGTGATAGGCGCAGTTATGGTTGGTGTTACGGATATCGGCAGAGTTTCCGGTTTGGCGATGGGTTTGTATTCCATGGTTTTTGGCGTATATTCGTGAGGCCGCTTGTAATTAATCACTATCTGGGTAATCGCTGCACCTTTGGACAATTGTTTTACCGTATCTATTCCCTTGGTTACCCGGCCGAAGACAGTGTATCTTCCGTCCAGTTCAGGACAGGTCGGTTTGAGCGTAATGTAGAATTTGGTAGTTGCCGTGTTAAGATATTCGGGTCCCTCTATAATTCCCAGTTTCGGCTTGGGATCGCGTTCCCTTATCATGCCCAGCGAGCCTTCCTCGTGTTTCAGGGTATTGATTTCGTAAGGCAAATTGTAAGTCGGAGTAATATCTTTTTCGCCCAGGCACAGGCCCATATCGGGCTTTATATCGGAGAAGACCGCCTGGTTATATGAACCTTTCTCCGCCAGAGAAATGAAATTAGCCACTGTATTGGGGGCGTCATCCTCAAACAATTCCACTTCGAACTCGCCCTGATTAGTCCTTATGGTTGCATTGGGCAGGCCTCTTTTGGCTATGAATTCTTTGATCTGTTTGTCAAGCTCGGCTTTTTGCCAGGACTCGTTGGTGCCCAAGATATCCAGCCTTGACTTGGCCCATCCGGCGACTTCTTCTTTGGGATAGTTGGCGATGATTGTTTCATATTCCTTTTTGGCTTCGGCTAATTTACCTTCGTCGAAATAGGTGTTAGCCAGTTTTAACCTGATAAAGGGCGCGGCTTTAGTTATGCCGTGCATCTGCAGGATCGTCTTGAGGGCTTCGGCATCATTGGCCTTTTCCATGTCGTACCAGGCCTTATGGCTCATTTGGTTTATCCGGTAGGTGCGCCATGTTACCAGGACAACCAACAGGGTAATTACCAGAAGCACAAAGAATACGATATTCTGGCGGGTGCGGATCCATAATTCGATGTTAGACCAGAACGATTTTCCTTGTGTGTTGGTTTCAGTCGGGGCAGGCGGCGTCATAATAATTTATATGCACTCCGAAATTTCGGCAGATGACAATTATTTATTAAAAGGGTCCGGCAGCTCGTTTTTATAATACCCGATCCTGATAATCAGTTGTGTTTCCGAAATGAGCTGCAATATTTCTATCTTGCATAACTCCTTATTCTTTTGGAAAAGCATCAGCATTCCGCCGTTATCGCCCTGGGCAAAAGTCCATCCATTAGACTGCATCTGGGCGATGTAGAATTCGACAATATCGTCTGTCCGGGCGCTGCCCACATACTTCAGGTAAGAAGTCCTGACAGTGCCGTTGATGAAAGTAAGCGATTCTCCGGCCACATGGGAAAAATCGGACGGAACCGGCACATCCGGCGCCTGGTAGCTCTTTATGGACGGGCTTTCAACTAATCCCTGGGAATTATAGTTAAAACATTTTTTCAGCAGGGCGCACGAAGAAAAACTTAATACCATGGCTGTGACCAATCCCAAAGTTATTATTTTTGACCGGTTTTTCATATTAATACCTCCTGCCCTTATGGGCAATCTTCACGATATTATTTAATAACGCCCTGTCAAGGAATTTGTAAAATTTATTGACTAAAATGCCCCTTAATTATAGATTATCGGCATGATTGAGATGGAACTGTCAAAAATAGTGATAAATGAAGCCAGCGAAGAACAAATAATCATACTAAAGGAGAAGAAAGGTTCCAGGGTGTTCCCGATAGTTATCGGGATTTACGAGGCGGCCGCGCTGGACCGCCAGGTCAGGAATGTCAAGACGGCGCGCCCGTTGACGCATGACCTGATTATTAATATCCTTAAAGGGCTGTCCATCAGCGTAAAGAGCATTGTCATTAACGACCTGCAGAATAATACTTTTTACGCCAGGTTGATGGTGCAAAATAACGGGCATGAAGTGGAAATCGATTCGCGGCCAAGCGATGCCATCGTGCTGGCCAGCCATCTTAACTGCCCGATTTTTGTGGAAGAGAAAATATTGAACAATCTGTCTAAAGAGATTTAGTGAAATAGCTGATATTAATAGAAGAAGGAGGAAATCTATGAAGAAAATCATTATGGGATTAGCCGTAGTCCTGGGGATGCTGGTGCCGTCGCTGTCGTACGCCGAATTCATCAAGGTCAAGGGATTGGGTTGGGACGACCAGCTGACCGGTAAAATCCAGTTAGGCAATTCGGCCCTGGCCGGAACCAAATTAGACCTGAAAAACGACCTGGGGATAAGAGACAGCGTCATTGTCCCGGAACTGGAGCTGAAGATAAGTCCGCCTATCTTTAAGACCATTGTAGTCTCATACGGCACAGGCAGTTTTACCGGCCGGCGGATAATCGGGCAGGATATTTACTTCGGCGGCAAGACCTTTAACGCCAGCGATACCATAAAGACGTCGATGGACGTAACGGTCGGTTCTTTGATGGTCCAATGGGATTTCGCCCCGGCGTCATTGCTGAAAGCGTTCCCTTCGCTTAATTCAGGCGAGTTCGGGTTATTGCTGGGCGCCAATTACCTGGGTTTTGATACTAAGGTGACGTCGGCATCGTCCGGCTTGAATACCAGCGAAATGGCCAACGTGCCCATACCGGTCATAGGCGGTTTTATGGAAGTTGGGTTCATGGAGAAGTTTAAGTTTTCTCTTACCGCGACTTTATTTAACCTGAAATCCGCCAAACTCGGGCCGAACCAGGTCAAGGCCAGCTACGCTAACCTTTCGTTCGATGTCAAGATGAACGTTTATAAGAATATCCCGATTGGGCTGGGATATCGGAGCATCAGCTTAAGTTCCGAGCTTAAAGGCGGTTCGACTTTCTCGGCCGACACGGCAATGAAAGGATTTTATCTGGTGACGTCTTATAGTTTTTAGCTGACAGCGCCATTATCATGATGCCGCCGGCCAGCGGCATTGGAACGGGAGGCGTGGCCGAGTGGTTGATGGCGACGGTTTTGAAAACCGTTGTCCCGCCTTGCGGGACCGAGGGTTCGAATCCTTCCGCCTCCGTTCTGTTTAATCCGGGGTCATCTTGGTTTCCTGCCTTTCTTTCTGTCCTGCTAATTAAGACAAACAAAATAAATTTCGTCCGTACTGGACCAAAACCGGATATGCGCTTCCATTCGAGGCGCAGGACCGATGATTTATAGCCCGAATTTGGCCGATTCTACCGGATGGCCGGTTTGGCCATAAACATATAAACCCCAACCTTATTGATATTTGTATTGACAATTGCAAGCCGGCCTGTAAAATGCAGGCAGTATGAAACAGAAACCGTCCATAACCGCGAAAGTCTGGGTAAGCTACAGTCTGCTTTTTATCATCCCGATTCTTTTCCTGGCATATCTTGCCAGCAACCCCGATATCCGCCATTTTGTGTCGCAGGATACGATTCCGTTCCCGATAAAAATAATGCTGTTTTTAGGCGGGCTAGCGCTGGTCCTGATGTCGCTGGCCGGGATAATGATGATTAGGCGCTCTTTTTCCTCGCTCAGCAAGCTGGCCGAGCGGGCGGCCGAGTCATACCGCAAGGTGGCAGCAGATGATATGAAACTGGCCACCGACGATGACGTCGAAAAAATAAGCTATTATTTCAACGGCCTTTTGGACGAGGTTCACATCAAGGTAGTTGAGGCCGCCAGATACGCCACCGAGATTTCCGATATCAACAAAAAACTGACCCAGCTGGCCATCAAGGACGGACTGACCAGGCTTTACAACCATAATTACATCAAAGAACGGCTGGACAGCGAGCTTAAGCGCGCCCAGAAGTTTAAGCACGACCTTTCCCTGATTATGCTGGATATAGACGATTTTAAGAAATACAACGATACTTACGGCCATATTAACGGAGACCGGGCATTAGAACAGATGGCCGGCGTTATTTCCGGCAGTATCAGGCCGATAGATATCGCCGCACGCTACGGCGGCGAGGAATTCCTGGTGGTCCTGCCGGAAACCGGGGTAGAAGAATCCTCTCAAATAGCCGAATCCATCCGCCGGGCGGTCGAGTCGGCTATGTATCCCGGGCACGACGGCAACACGGTCAGGCTTACCGTAAGCGTGGGCGTGAGTAATTTTACCGGCGCCGAGCACGAGGTATCTGAACTTATCAACAGCTCCGATGCGGCTCTTTATACCGCCAAGCGCAAAGGGAAAAACAAGGTAGTTATAGTTTAGAGCCGGTGGCACGTTATTAGAAACCTCTTGGCGAGGCACGAGCCTTAGAGTTTCTTATCCCGTCTAATCTGACGGGAAATCCCGCAAGCCCTTCGAGTACTCAGGATAATACCTTAAGGTATAACATTATAAATATACCAATGGTATAAACTTAGCTTGACGGGACATAAACTAGGAGCTAGTGGCAGTAGCTCTGGTTTAATATGGTGGATCCTTCTTTGTTATTCCTGCTTCGTTTAGCCGAGGGATTATGCGCGGAACATCTTGACAGATTTTAACCGATTTGCCTTACTTTGGAGGGAGAAGGAATACATTTAACACCACCCCAAGAAAAGGAGTAACATATGGACAAGCAAGAAAAGATACTGATAGTTGACGATGAAGTTATGATGCGCGAAATGCTTTATAACCTGTTTTCCAAAAAGGGGTATCAGGTTATAGCCGCCCCCAACGGCGAGGAAGCCGTCAAGCAGGCCAAAGAATCCCGGCCCGACCTGATAGTCCTGGACCTGCAGATGCCCAAGATGAACGGGCTTGAGGTCTTAAAACAGGTTCGTGAATTTGATAAAGACGTGGAAGTGATTATTCTCACCGGCATGGAAGTGGACGAACTGGACAAGCGCGCCGGACAACTCGGAGTTTCGGGCATCCTGCGCAAGGGCGTCGGCGTGGAGTTGTTCCTTAAATCCATCACCTATGCGCTGGAAAAGCGCAAGGCCAAACAAGCCGGCGCCCCGGCGGTCCAAACCGTTAAGGCCAAAATAATGGTAGTCGATGACGACGCCGATATCAGGTTTATCCTGGAAAAATTCCTCCATAAGCACGGCTACGAAGTGGCCACCGCCCAAACCGGCGAAGAAGCCCTGAAATATATCGAACGTGAAAAATCAAGCCCGCCCAATCTGGTCCTGCTGGATATCAATATGCCCGGCATGGACGGCATCCTGACCCTTAAGAAAATCAAAGAACTGGATAGTGAAATCGGCGTGGTTATGATTAGCGGGCTCAACGATATGGAACTGACTCGCAAGGCCGCCGAACTGGGCTCCTATGATTACATAATGAAACCGTTCAATATGGAATACCTGGAAATGGTCGTCCTGACTAAACTATTATTGTCCGATTAATGGCTCGGATAAAACGCGGGATTATGCGAGAAATACCTTGACAAATTCCGGCCGCTTTGTTCTCATTATGGCGGGAATAAAAAGCACCTTTGATTCATACCTTCCTCCTTCCGAGCGGCTTATCAGCGAGCAGTTAATAATGAGGCATCCGCCTCGAATGGTAGAGTTGTGAGCCAGAAAATATTAGTAGTGGACGATGAACCGGCTATCCGCCAGATGCTCCGGGCTTTTCTCATCCGGCTGGATTACCAGGTGCGTGACGCGGGGACCGGCATCGACGCCATAGAACTCCTGGCCCGCGAGCCGGCATCTCTGGTTCTGTGCGACATCCAGATGCCCGGAATGGACGGGTTGGACACGCTCAGCGCCATAAAGAAGAACCATCCGGACCTGCCGGTGGTGATGATGAGCGGTTTTACCACGCACGACCGGTTGATAGAGGCGCTGGATAAAGGGGCGGCTGATTTCATTGCCAAACCGATAAATCTGACGCAGGCAAAAAAGGTCATCACCAAGATTCTTAATCCCCGGCTCCGGAAACGACCGGAGTATTCGTCAACCATCGCATCCGTCCTCAGGGAGAGCTACCGCGGGCTGTTGCAGATAACGGTCCAGTTGCTGGAAAACAAAAATTCATATCTTAAGGAGCACAGCCGGCGCGTGGCGGAAAATGCCGCCCGGCTGGCCGAGGCTTTGAAACTGCCGGCCGGCACGGTTGAGGTGATTAATTGCGCCGCCTTGCTCCACGACATCGGTAAAATCAGCGTGCCTGATGCGGTGCTATTAAGAGAAGGCAAGCTCACGCCCGAAGACTGGGCCGAAATGAAAAAACATCCGGCTACCGGCAGTGATATGGTGGAGCAGTTGAAGCTGTTCCGGGGCGAGGAGCCGCTTATCCGGCACCACCACGAGCATTACGACGGCTCGGGTTACCCGGACGGGCTGGCCGGCGAAAATATACCCATCGGCGCGCGGATAATCAGCATAGCCGACGCCTATGATGCGATAATCTCATCACGGCCATACCGCCGGCCGGTGGCATCGGACCGGGCTTTGGATATCATAAGCCAGAGCGCCGGCACCCAGTTCGACCCCAAACTTACCGCGGAGTTTTTGAATGTAATCAAGAGCGGTGGCGCATATTAATTAAGGAAAATAGGAGTTGTGCCTATGGCCAAACAGCCTGAATCAAATGTTCAACCAAATTGGTGGCCTTTTATTGCGATTGCCTCCACGACAATTGCTTCTATGGCCATAAGCATCTATTGTCTTTACTCCGGCTGGTTTATTATTTTCCAGAATTTTTTCTATTTTCCCATTATTATTGCTTGTGTCTATTATGCAAAAAAAGGTTTTGTCTTTTCAGTTGTTCTTTCATTTGTCTATCTTGTTCTTACTTTTGCTTTTACAAAAGATTCAACAGTTATTATGCAGGCCGCGGCAAGGAGTTTAATTTTTGTGGGTATCGCAGGGGTCACCATGTTTTTATCGATGAAGCTTATCCGCGCGGAAAAGATGTTGCGCGAAAGCGAAGAGCTCAAGCAGACGGAAAAAGAAAATATCTTTAAAGGAATGTTATTGGACTCGGCGGTTGATTCAATCCTTGTTTCTGATATCTCCGGTCGGATCGTTTACGCTAACAAAGCGGCCGAACAGCTGCGCGGCTATGCCGGCGGTGAGCTTGTCGGCCAGGATCTGCACAGGTTGACCACCCCCGAATACGCTAAACTGATAAACGAGCGGGTTGCCGAACTAATCCAAAAAGGCGAGCTGAGCTATGAGTCGGCCCACTACCGCCATGATGGCTCGTCTTTCCAGATCGAGGTCAACGCGCGCCTTATAGAGATCGATGGGAAGAAGCTGGTCTTGCGGATCGGTCGCGACATCACCGAGCGCAAGCGGGCTGATGAGGAAATCAAAAAACTTAACGAAGAACTGGAACAGCGGGTTAAAGACCGCACCGCGCAATTAAATTTATCCAATAAGGAACTGGAGGCGTTTGCCTACTCCGTCTCGCACGATCTGCGCGTGCCCCTTCGTGCAGTAGATGGATTCTCTCTTATTCTTTCCGAAGATTACGGCAATAAACTTGATGACGAGGGTAAACGGCTGTTAAAAATAATAAGGGAAAGCACTAAAAATATGAGTCAGTTGATTGACGACCTGCTGGCGTTTTCACGTCTCGGACGAAAAGAAATAGTTTTATCCGAAACCAATATGGAAGCAGTTAGCAGAAGCGTATATGAGGAGATTAAACCAACTATTAAGGATCGGATAGTGCAGCTGGGAATTAAATCGTTGCCCGTTGCTTATGCGGACTCATCGATGATGCGCCAGGTTTGGGTTAACCTTTTAACCAATGCCGTTAAGTTTACCAGAATCAAATCACCGGCTATTATTAAGATAGATGCTAAAAAGGAGGCGAATGAAATTATCTATTTTGTCAATGATAATGGCGCCGGTTTTGATATGCAGTATGCCAATAAACTATTCGGAGTTTTTCAGCGGTTGCACAGTCAGGACGAGTTTGAAGGCACCGGCGTGGGCTTGGCCTTGGTCCAGCGGATTATTCATAAACACGGCGGACGGGTCTGGGCCGAAGGCAAAGTCGGGGAAGGAGCAACGTTCTATTTTAGCCTGCCGGTAGAAAAATGATTACAACGATAAGATAAGGGATTATTACGGCGATGGACAAGGAAGATAACAACGGTAAAGAATATATTGGCAGACGAGATCCATTAACCGCCAAGATAATTGAAGCGTGTTATAAAGCACACAATGAATTAGGCCCCGGTTTCATGGAGCGGATATATGCAAACGCCTTAAAGATTGTATTTGACAAGATAAAAACACGTTATGAGACAGAAAAAGAATTCAGCGTTAAATATGAAAATCAGAACGTGGGTAAATTCAGGGTTGACTTTCTGATAGAAAATAAAGTTATTTTAGAAATAAAGTCAGTGGAAGGAAGAATGCCTAAAATATTTGAAAGCCAGGTGATTTCTTATCTTAAGGCATCTGGTATAAAAGTTGGGTTGCTTATTAACTTCGGTAATCGTAGTTGCGAGGTTAGGCGACTGATGGTTTGAAGAGAAGATTACAGCGATATGAAAAGAGATTACAACGATATAAAAAAAAGATGGCAGCGATGTAAAAGAGCGATTGCAACGATTAAAACATCTCAGTTAATCGGAGGTTAAGTCGCTGTAATCATTCTTTTAATCGCCGTAATCATAATTCAAGGAGGAGGCGGGAGGGCGAAATGGGCACACCTTTACGCGTGCTGATTGTCGAAGATTCAGAGGAAGACGCGACACTGGTTGTGCGGCAACTCCGGAAAGGCGGATACGAGCCGACCTTTAAGAGGGTTGAAACAGCTGAGGCGATGAAAGAAGCTTTGA
>JAZDFB010000088.1:0-3318 GCA_043808305.1 Planctomycetota bacterium
GAGGAATTTGAAGCCGCCCAGAAAATTATTATCACGAATGTAAAGAAAGTTAAGAGGATATAAATTTCAGGGAAGTTCAGAAGACAGTGAGCGCCATTAGGGCACCATGGCGCTTCGGCGCCAGATACCGAATAGATAACCAAGGACACCCGCCTCTGGAGGGCGAAGTGTCCCTCTAAGAAAGGACGGAGACCATTATGAATCGAGGTATTTTAATTGCGGCAATATTAATACCGGCAATGCTGTTTGGATGCAGTCCAAAATCACCTGCGGCGCTGTCGTCTAATCAGGAGCCGGCCCGCTTCGTCCTGGGCGACCTGGCTATCACCCCGGCGGCGGTTAATACCAGCGAAGACGTGACCATATCAATCCCGGTGAGCAATGTCGGCGGCGCCGAGGGTATCTACACCGCCGTCTTCAGGCATAAGGCATCCGGAGGTTCCATCTGGTCGGAGAATGTGGAAGTAACGCTCAAGCCCGGACAAACCAAGACGGCCACGCTCACCAGGACTCCCAAAGAATCGGGCAAGTATCACGTCAACGTGAACGACAAATTCGGCCAGTATACCGTGGCCGCACGAATTACAGACAAACCCTTTTGCCGTCAGACGCGTATAGAACTTGTCACAAACAATGCGGCAACTTTAAACCCCAAAGGTGGCCACCAGGCAAGGATTGTCCGCACCCAAGATGGTGTTTTCGCCGTATATATAGTCCAGGGCAGTCAAGAATACAACCACATATGGCATCTGGTCAAAAGGCAACCGGATGGCGCCTGGGCGGTTATTGCAAAAGGCGAAGCCGGAATCTTCCCGGCAAACCTGCTGGCATCGCCTGACGGGACATTGCACGTCATCGGCTGGTTCAAGGGCGGCATGATGTGGTCGGGCAAACCCAAAGACGGAACGCTGGCGATGACATCCGCAATAATCCCCAATATTACAGGAGATAGCCCGTATACCTCAGCCGGGATCGATGCCGGCGGCAATATCTGCGTCCTTGCAAGCGATTGCGGGCCGCTGGGTGAGGGAAAGTTCAGATGGGCATACTATGCCGCATCGCAGTCGCAGTGGGTAACCCGGACTAACGAGTTTGATTATAGGTACTGCTTTACATACGTATTCCCCGGTCCCGATGGGAAACTTTCGTTGGTTTCAAACAGGGATGTAAAGTGGTCGGTGCTGGGATATGCCCAGCCGCCCGGGTCATTCGGTTTCGTGTTTAACGCCATCCGTTATTGGCGGACAAATGATGTCTCCTCGGAAACAATCAAAGAACTTTCTTACGCCGAAGAGATACCCACAGACCAACATCCCTATCCGTGGCTAAAAAGTCAAGATGCTTATCTTGATACCAAAGACCGGATGCATATTATCTATGAGAGGAGCGGGGCGACTACCGGCGGGGGGTCGCAAACCAGGCATCGGATTGTTTCCGCGGCCGGAACCACTCTCTTCGATGAGAAACTCCCGATCTCGAAAGAAGCAGGCCAATTCTGCCGCATATTCCAGGACAGCAAAGAGCGGTTTTATCTGCTTGGTTCGTCGGCACTCCTGTATCCGATGGACCAGGAAGGCCGGAGTTTGGGCGCACCGATGAAGCTGGACTTGGAAGGACACGAAGTAATGCAGCAGGGCGGCTATAGCCTATCGGTCCCGCGCACCGGCACGCCCCTGAGCGACGTAATGGACGTTGGCTTTGTCTCGGACAAATTTGAAAGCTGGTCCTATTTCCGGCTTGATTTCAGCGGGGAAAAGGGGAATAAGTAAGAACCCGGGTTAATCTGTATAATCTGTGGCTCGGCGGACAGGATACCGAATAGATAACTCCTCCGGAGGCGCCGCGCCCGCCATCGGGAGGCAGGGATAAACAAGTGGCGTCCCTAATCCGGCGGGGGGCAGCAGTGAAATCCAAGGGAGATTGAGTATGGTGTCCCCCGAATTTAATTGGGAGGCAAATGCTGTAATAAATCGCATGATACGCAGTGGGCTTTAGTTGGGAAAGGCACATGGAAATGCTTAAAACCGGGTGAGTGTACTTCTTTTTGTGAGGATTGTGATGGCATGACTTGTGGAGGTGGTTTCTATACGGTCTACAATTTAGAAAGGGGGGATTGTATCACGCCTCGGAAAGACTCACCAGAAGCAGCAAAAAGAAGATGGACTCCTACGAAAAAAGCTGAGAAAGCAAATTTACCAACTGATAGAGGGTCACAAGAAGGTGATACGCCGCCAGGATATGAATATGACAAATAAAAAATATAAGAAGAAATTATGAAGCAATTTCTGAAGCGTTTTTATGATATAAAACGGTTTTTATTGTTAGGGATATGCGTTTCAGTATTAGCAGGGGGGGTATCTTTTATTTATTTCTTTATGCCGTTCGCCCCAATGGAGAGATCCATTTTAATCTCGCGGATTACAACTCTGAACAATATGGAAATGCGTTTAACACAAACACATAATACGCATATTCTAGAGCCATATACAATCTCTTTTTACTATAAAGATTACAATGACAAATCTTGGAAATGGTTTTATATTGACCATGAAGACTTCTATTGGTGGTCTGGATGTATAAAATTAAATGAAGACATTAAGAGAGCTACAATCTTTCGCGGTTCTAAAGCACTTGCTTATTTTGATTGGGAGCAAGAGACTTTAACTTTCATTGAGTCCGGGCATACTGTGAAAGGGCCACAGGCAATAATATCAGATACTGCTGAACTGGACCGCCGTGGGCTACAAGATGTACCTACGATAAACATTGGGGAAAAGGGGAATAAGTAAAAGAATACCCGGGGCGCGGGTGTGTTTTAAGAAAACAGCGCCTTGAAGACCGCAGAGCCTTTCGAAAGACTCGGAGTAAACTGTAGCCTCCCTTTAGGGATAAACAAGGTTATAGGCGGCAAGGTGTGTGTCACCGGACAAAAATTATCCGTGTTCATCAGTGGCTAATGCTTGACACTATTTAATTCCAAGGCATAATGGTGGACAATCAATGGGAGGGTTATAAAATGGTCTCGTCCGCAACGCAACGCAACGCAACGCAACGCAACGCAACGCAACGCAACGCAACGGCAACCCTTTGGCTTCTTACTAAACCGCAGTTTGTCCCGCTAATAGGGAGTCTTTTAATTGGGCTATTTTTTCTAATCCTTCCGGCTTGTTCTAATCACAGTCCTGAATTACCAACCGCTCAATCTTTACTAGCATCTAATCACTTTGCCATAAGCAGAGTCATAATAAATAACATAAACAAAAATTCATTAACCATACTTCTGCTTTAGGTGGAACGAGAAAGGAAAAGGAAAATATG
>JAZDFB010000089.1:0-76665 GCA_043808305.1 Planctomycetota bacterium
TTCTGGGCTACCTCAGGCAGTTTGGGTGATTCGGTCGGTTCTACCGGTTTCTGGGCTACTTCAGGAAGTTTGGGTGATTCGGTCGGTTCTACCGGTTTCTGGGCTACCTCAGGCAGTTTGGGTGATTCGGTCGGTTCTACCGGTTTCTGGGCTACTTCAGGAAGTTTGGGTGATTCGGTCGGTTCTACCGGTTTCTGGACTACCTCAGGTGTTTTAACAGATTCAGGTGATTTGTTTAGCTTTAATAAGGATACGAATCCAACAATAATTAGTATTATAGCAGCGGCGGCTACAGGAACAAACCAAGGTCTTGTTGAACGCCGTGCGTTCTTATTTTCCACAGTTCTTAATATCCGGGCTATCGGAGGCGCAGGCACCCGGACAGATTCAAATTCTCCGGCAATCTGCCGGGCGAAAGACATTTCTTCCTTGCAATAAACATCGCATTCCGAGCAGTTTTTAATATGAGCCAGCACCTCGGGGTGCAATTCTGTCTTTTCAAATATGCTTTCCTGTATTCTATCCCTGATCGCCTGGCAATCCGTCGGAGGCAATCCAATCGGGGCGCCTGAATACGGGTCCTGGGAATTCATTGTAATTTCTCCTTAAGAGCCTGGTAAGCGCGATGGAGCCGGCTGGTGACCGTCCCCACCGGTTCGCCTAAATGTTTGGCAATCGCCGAACAGGACATATCCTGATAAAATCGCAAGGTAAGCACCAATCTAAAATCATCAGGTAAAGTTTCTAATGCTTCGGTTACCATTATTTTATTCATTGGGTCAGTTTTCGGCTTGTCCTCCATTTCCGCCGGTATCTGCCTGGTTTTCCGATACTGCTGTTTCCGGCGGCGTTCAATAACTAACTGGAGGGCAAGTTGATAAAACCACGCTCCAAACTTGGATTTATCCCTTAATTGCCCCAGATATTTATAAGCCTTGATAAAAGATTCCTGTGCTGTCTCCTCCGCTTCAGCGCTATTGCGCGTTTGTTGGTAACAAAGATGATAAGCCCGCGGCCAATACCGCTTGACTAATTCGCCGAAAGACGCTTTGTCGCCTTTTAATGTCTGTTCGACCAAGAGGGCATCGTTGAGATTATCCATGCAACCTCTTGTCTATATATAAGAATGATTGAAACATATTAAAAACTGCAAGCAATTTTATTCCGCTAAAAGGATAAAGTTTTCGCTATTTTAGCGATTAATCCAGAAATACCTGTTTATTTCTCCGCGCCTAATTCTTTAAGCGCTTTTTGGGCGCGTCCGGTCAGTTCATCGTCGCGGATGTCCAGCAATGATTTGATATCGGCGATGTTTTCCTTGGGCACCTGTGCTTCCTGCTTCAAGGCGACCAGCGCCACGGCGGCGATGCCGCGCAACTGCTGACTTTTGTCTTTGAGCAGTTCCACCAGGTCCGGCACGGCTTCTTTAACGTTCATATCAGCCAGCGCCAGGGCGGCTGCGCTCCGGACAAAAGCGTCAGTTCTAAGAATGTTCAACAAATCGGGGGTAGCCGCCCGGGCGTTCAGCTTGCCCAGCGTCCGAACCGTGGCTTTCCTGATATCCACATCGTTGTCGGCCAGCAATTTCATCATATCCGGAATCATATCCTTTGCACCCAGATCGCCCAGCGCGCCCAGCGCGGCCTGGCGCACGGCAGTTTGCTCTGCCGTGTTCTTGGCCAATTTGGATATTTTTGGGGTGGCATCCTTAGCGCCCAGTTTGCCCAGGGCGTAAACCGCAATGCTCTTCATGGCGGTATCTGTATTTTTATCTTCGAGCATCTTGCTGAGCTCACTATTGTATTCCTTGACGCCCATCTTTGACAGGGCGTTGATGGCGGCCTTTTTTACGTCTTCCGAAGTGTTTTTCGTTATGAGATTGAAGAGTTCGGGGTTGAATTTCTGGACTTTGAGCTGGCTCATAACGGCTATAGCCGCCAACTTGACCTCGTAGTCATCGTCCCTGAGGAGTTTTATCAGGTCGCTGACCGAGTCCTTGTCCTTGGCTTCCATAGCGCCCAGCGCCCGAACTGCGGCGACGCGCACATCGAGCACTTTTTCCGAGAATATCAGCTTGCGGATGTCAGGCGCGACCTCTTTGGCGCCCATATCGCCCAGCGATTTAGCGGCCGCCGACCGGACATCGGTATCGTAGTGACTGAGCTGTTTGACCAGTTCCTTGATTTTGGCATCGCGCTCGGTCTTGGGGTCGGGCTTGGCCAGGGATTGCTTTTCCTCGGCTATGATAAGGCCGGGGCAGAGAATCGTGATGGCTATCAGAACTATTAATAACCGCGCCATAAAAATAGCATAGGAATAATTGCGGCGATGTCAATGATTTATTGCCCGGGCGCGGGATAGCTTATTTTCTGGACAGCCCCTGGCTCATGTGATACGAAGTTAGTTATGTTTACGACCATTAAAGATGTCCTGCCCGGCGTGACCCTGCACCTTTACCCGACGGATAAGTTCAAGACTATTGTGGTTAAGATTTTTATCCGCCAACCGCTGGTCAGCAGTTTTGAAGCCACCCTGAACGCCATGTTACTGCGGGTAACGGCCCGGGGCTCGCGGAAATTCCCCTCGATGCGCAAGATGAACATCTTTATGGAGTCGCTTTATGGGGCGTCGTCCGGGAGCGATATATCCAAGATAGGCGAATATTCCATACTGGAATACTATATGGAGTTTCTCAGCCCCAGCTTCGTCCAATCGCGCGTTTTGCGTTCCAAAATAACCCAGAAGGCATTCGTATTCCTTAAAGATACGATTCTCAACCCGCTGACCGAAGGCAAGAAGCTTCGAACTGATTATTGCAAGCAGGAACAGCAAAAGCTCAAGGATTTTATCGAGGGATTGTTCGACGACAAGATGGCTTTTGCCGAGGAGCGATGCAGCCAGGAGATGTGCAAGAACGAGCCGTACGGGATATTCGAATACGGCACGATTGAGGATATCGGGCGGGTGACGCCGGAGCTGCTATACGAGCACCACCGCAAGGTGCTGGCCACCGCGCCCATAGACATATTTGCGGTGGGACAGTTCAGTCCCGAGCAGATGAAAAAAACAGTGGCATTGATTCTGAAGCCGTTCAAATCACTGCACCAGGGCATAAAGGATTTCAAGGTGGCGGCCGAGAACCCGGACACGCCGGCCGAACCGCGGGTTATCAAGGAAAATCAGCCGGTGGACCAGGGAAAACTGGTTATGGGCCTGAGGACCAATACGACATGGAACCACGACGATGTATTCAAACTGATGGTGGCCAACGGCGTGCTGGGCGGATTCCCGCACTCCAAACTATTCCGCAACGTCCGGGAAAAGGCCGGGCTGGCGTATTCCGTATTTTCGATAATCGAGCGGACCAAAGGGCTGATGATGATTAAGGCCGGCATCAACCACGACAAGTTTGACCAGGCCGTAGCAATTATCAAGGAGCAGATTGAGGCGCTTAAGCAAGCGGATATCCCGGACAAGGAGATGTCCGACACCAAAAAATCCATCATCACCCGGCTGAAATCCGTGGAGGACTCGGCCGGAGCGATGATTAATTTCTACCACGAGCTTATCCTGAACGGCCGAACCGGTATTTCCATAAAGGATATAATCGGGCGGATAGATGAAGTCAGCAAGGATGAAGCGGCCGGAGTAGCGCAGAAACTTAAATTAGATACGATATATTTCTTGACTTCCTCTTAATAATCATTAAGGTGTTTTGCTTAATAATACCTTAAGGTATTACATTATTAATATACCTACTGGTATAATCAGTAAGTAGCCACAGATTACACGGATTAACCTCTGTTTAATCTTTGGTTCAATAAAAGGAGGCCATTATGGCAGCAGAAAAAGGATATTGCGTGAAATGCAAAGCCAAGAAGGAAATCAAGGACGCCAAGGTGGTAACAATGAAGAACAAGCGGCAGGCAATGAAGGGCAAATGCCCGACCTGCGGCACAGGCATGTTCAGAATTATGGGCAACAAGGCGAAGTAATTTAACCTTAAATTACTTCAAGTCAATAATCTACGGGTGCGGCCTCCGGTATTATACCGGAGGTTGCATCTGCTATTGAAATCATTTCCGAACCGGGATTATTACCGTTTCTACCGGCTCTAAATAACTCACGCAGTTTACCCCCGTTTTAGTCAGGGTTCGAAATGTCACTTATCATCCCGTGCACTGCTTGCAGGGCTCTTATCCCGGCAAGAAGCCGGGATAAGGTGCCGGTACGTCACTTTGTTCCTACCGGCACTAATATGTCCAGAGATACATAAATCTGGGTGTATCCATTGAAAACGCCGAGTTTTCCGGAAACAGGTTGACGGAAGGCCGGAAACTCTGCATTGACGAAAGGAACATTTCGCCAAACGACCAGCGCTTTTTGTAGCGGACAACACGGGCGTCGGTCAGGCCGGCCAGCTTCTTGGTTATCTCAAACGCGTCGTTGAAGTCGCCCAGTTCGTCTATCAGCCCGTTCTCAAGCGCCTGTTGTCCGGTGTAGATGCGTCCGTCAGCCAGTTTAAGTATCTTTTCCTTATCCAGGTTCTTGCGCCCGCTGACAACGATATTTACAAACCGGTCATACATCTCAGTGATGAGAGCCTGGGCGATTTCTTCTTCTTCTTCCGACATCTCGCGGGTGGATGAGAACATATCTTTCTTAGCGCCGGATTTGAAGATTATTTGCGTGACGCCGATTTTCTTGAAGAGTTCTTCTATGTTGAGCATGCCCATGATGACGCCGATACTGCCGGTAATGGTGGTCGGGCGGGCTACGATACGGTCCGATGCCATGGATATGTAATATCCGCCCGAAGCGGCTACGCTGTCCATGGAGGTGACGATTTTGACCTCGGGGCGGGCCTTTTTGAAGCGCATCAGGTCGTTATAAATCTGGTCGCTTTCGGTAATACCGCCGCCCGGGCTGTTGACCTCGAGGATAATCGCTTTGATGTCATAATTCTTTTTGGCCATTTCCAGGGACTCCGCGACCATAGTGACCGGATCTGATTTCTGGCCGAATATCGAAGTTGACATATCGCGAATAATCGGTCCGGCTACGGTAATGTAAAGTATCTTCTGTCCGGCTGAGCTGGTGCCTTGCACGAATGTTTCGTCAAAGTCGCGTTTGCTGAACTGGCCGATGTTTCCGCCCTTAGCCGCCAATGCGATTAAGAGTATAAAATTAACCATCACGCTGAATACCAGCAGGATGCCCAGGATGATCGATACCCAGAAGCCGGCTGATCTCCCTTTGCGCGGTTCGGTCTGGCCTAATCCGGTGTTTGGTGTGTCAGTCATAAAACCTCCTTTATTAGAGCCAGTTAGCAATTCCGTCCCTACGGGGACGGAAGGGCGTTACTGGGTCTTATATCCCGCACCCTATAACGATTTATCCTACAAAGTAGGTGCGGGATTGCGGCTATTGATTTTCAATAGCCTTATTTCACGCTGCCTTCTATTGTCTTTTCGTTCTCTTTAAGGTCGGTAATTAATGTCCGCGAAGAAAGCATCAGCCCGGCGATGCTTGAGGCGTTTTGGATAGCGCTCCTCAGCAGTTTGGTCGGGTCGATGATTCCGGCTTTTATCATATGGGTGTATTCACCCGAGAAAGCGTCAAATCCGATAGGCTCGTTATCTTTTGATTTTTCCTTGAGTTCTTCGACTATCATAGCGCCGTCCCGGCCGCTGTTATCGGCAATTTGCCGGAGCGGCATTTCCAGCGCCCGAGCCACGATAGCGATGCCCAGCCGTTCGTCCGGCTCGGTGGTGTCTTCTTTCAATTCCTCCAGCGCCGGCAGGCACTTTAGATAAGCCAACCCGCCGCCCGGCAAGTAGCCCTCCTCGCGGGCCGCCCGGGTCGAGTTGACGGCGTTTTCAATAACCGATTTCTTTTCCTTCATCAGAGTTTCCATAGGCGCGCCGACCTTGATTACCGCCACGCCGCCCACCAGCTTGGCCAGGCGCTCCTCGTATTTTTCCCGGTCATAGTCGGAAGTGGTAGTCTTAATCAGGTTCCGTATCTGAACGACGCGTTCTTCTATTTTCTTCTTGGCACCGGCGCCTTCAATGATGTAAGTGTTATCTTTATCTATCTTGATGCTTTTAGCCTTGCCCAGGTCATTAACCGATATTTCTTCGAGCTTGGCGCCCAATTCCTCGGAGAAGAACCGGCCTCCCGTAACTACGGCAATATCCTGCATAACGGCCTTTTTGCGGTCGCCGAATGCCGGCGTTTTGACGGCGCAGCATTTCAGGGCGCCCTGGAGCTTGTTGAGGACCAGCGCCGTGAGCGCTTCGCCTTCGATTTCCTCGGCCACTATCAGGATGGATTTACCGGTCTGGACAACCTGTTCCAGCAGCGGCAGCATTTCCTGGAGGTTGGTAATCTTTTTCTCGTAAAGCAGGATGTAGCAATCGTTCAGGACGCAGGTCAGGTCGTCCGGGTTGGTTACGAAGTAAGGCGAGATGTAACCCTTGTCAAACGATAGGCCTTCGGTGAATTCCAGCGTGGTTTCGCGCGCCTTGCCTTCCTCAACCGTAACCACGCCTTCCTTGCCGACCTTGGTTATCGCTTCGGCGATGAGCTTGCCGATGGTTTCGTCACGGTTAGCCGAGACGGTGGCAATATTCTGGTAATCGGATTGCCCCGATGCCGGTTTAGACATCTCTTTGAGCGTGGCTATTATTTGTAAAGTGGCTTTATCTATGCCATTTTTGAGCGCGACCGGATTGGCGCCGGAAGTCAGGTATTTAAGCCCGGATTCGTATATGGCGTAAGCCAGCAGGGCCGAGACCGACGCGCCGTCGCCGACCATGTCTGAAGTCTTGGAAGCAACCTCGCTGATCATCTTACTGCCCATATTCTCGAACGGGTCGGGTAGTTCTACCTCTTTGGAGATGGCGTTGCCGTCCTTAACGATTTCCGGGTTGCCGAACGATTTATCCAGCAGGACGTTCCGGCCGGTCGGGCCAAGGGTTATCCTGAGCGTATCGGCCAGAGCTTTGGCGCCCTTAAGTATTTTCTGGTGCGCTTCGTAATCGAACATTAATTGCTTGGACATATTTTTACCTCCGTAAGCTTTGCAAATCTGAGATATTCTTATTCTATTTTCTAAACTCCGCCTGATGCCGGCGGAAAGTTTTTTAATCCATACCCATTCCACCCATATCCATGCCACCCATATTTGGCATTCCACCCATCCCGGGCATACCGCCCATGCCACCCATACCCGGCATACCGCCCATTCCTCCCATTCCGCCCGGAGGCATCTGCGGCCCGCCTGCTTCTTTTTCTTTGATATCGGTGATAGCGGCATTGGTAGTCAAGAGCAATTCCGCAACGCTGGCCGCATTTTGCAGGGCGGTCCGGACCACCTTAGTAGCGTCCAATATGCCCGCCTCGGCTAAATTACAGATTTCGCCGGCTTGGACATCAAATCCCCAATCCGGTTTGGCGTCCAGATTAAGCTTGCGCCGGATTGATGACGGTTCGCGCCCGCTGTTTTCAATCAGCTGCCTGAAAGGCAGTTCCATTGCTTGCCGAACGACATTAACGCCAATCTGCTCATCGAATTCGAGCTTCATTTTATCCAGCGCCCCGGCGATGCGCAGAAGAGCAATACCGCCGCCCGTGACAACTCCTTCTTCCAGCGCGGCCTTAACGGCTGATAATGCGGATTCAGCCCGTTCCTTTTTGGCTTTGAGTTCTGTTTCGGTAGTTGCGCCTATGCTTATCTGCGCGATACCGCCGATGAACCGGGCCAAACGTTCCTGGAGTTTCTCACGGTCGTAATCGGAATCGCTTTTATCCACCTCGGATTTTATCTTTTCGGTCCGGGCCTTGATTTCCTTGGGTGTTCCGGCTCCTTCGACGATGGTTGTATTTTCCGAATCAATGATAACCTTGCGTGCCGTGCCCAGGTACTCCATGGGCAGTTTTTTCAGGTTGATGCCCAGGTCTTTATATATGACTTTGCCGCCGGTCATTACGGCTATGTCCTCTATCATTTCTTTCCGGCGGTCGCCGTAGCCGGGGGCTTTGACCGCGGCGCATTCCAGCGTTCCTTTGATTTTATTAACGACCAAAGTAGCCAGAGCGTCTCCTTCAATATCTTCGGCGATGATCAGGAGAGGGCGTTTTTCCTTGATAATCAATTCCATCAAAGGAATGATGTCATTCTGGTTGGATATTTTGTCCTCGTATATCAGTATATACGGGTCAGACAGGACGGCTTCCATTTTTTCCTGATTGGTTACAAAGTAAGGCGATGCGAAGCCGCGGTCGAATTGCATGCCCTCGACAATTTTCACATCGGTTTCGATGCCTTTGCCTTCCTCGATAGTAATGACCCCGTCGGCCGAGACCTTATCCATGGCCTGGGCTATGAATTTCCCGATGACCGGGTCGTTGCCGGCCGCCACGGAAGCTATTTGATGTAAAATTTTATTGGTTTTGTTGCGTTCAACCTTAACCGGTTCGGATATCTTTTTAATTTCCTCGGTCATCTTAGCGACTGCTTTCTTGATGCCCCGGCTTATAGCCATGGCGTTGCCGCCGGCCGTGACGTGCTTAAGCCCTTCGGTAAATATCGCGCCGACCAGGATGGCGGTGGTGGTCGAACCGTCGCCGGTATCGTCGTTGGTCTTGGACGCGGCGGCCTTGACCATCTGGGCGCCCAGGTTTTCTTGCGGGTCGGAAAGTTCTATCTCGTCTGCCACGGTGGTCCCGTCCCGGGTGACTGACGGGCTGCCCCAACCTTTATCAATCATCACCGCGCGGCCGGCCGGGCCGTAAGTGTATTTGACCGCCCGAACCGTTTTGTCAACCCCTTTTTTCAATGAAAGTCGTATCTGTTCCTCAAAAATCACATTCTTTGACATGGTTTTCCTTTCTATGAATATCTAATGATTACAGCTTAAAACTCTTGAAATCCCGGGCTATCTCCACTTTGCCCGGCCAGTATTTGCGCACCTGTTTGGCCATATTATGTTCGTCGCAGACCGGATAAAGATGAGTCATAATAAGCTTATTAGGTTTTGCTTCGGATGCTATTCGGGCCATGGTCAGCGGCCTTAGATGGTAAGGCATATCCACCTGGTCAGGAGCCGAAGAATCTATTATCAGGGTATCAGCGCCTTTGGCCAGATTAACTATTTCCGGGCAGTATTCGGTATCGCCCGAATAAACCAGGCTTTTGTTGTTTGTCCCGGTCAGGCGGTAACCGACGCTGTATTTTTCATGCTTCAGTTCCGATGATTTGATATTAAGGTTGCCGATTTTAAATGAGTTTTCCAGCACCTCTTTGAGGGTCAGTTTATATGTAGTCGGCACGACCCATTTGTAATACAGGTTAAGGATGTTCTGATAGAACTTTTTCAGCCCCTTAGGCGCGATGATGGTCAGCGGCGCGGTCCGGAATCCGGTTCTGTGTTTGCCGATAAACTCCTGCGTCGCCTTGGTCAGTCCTCTTTTTGCGGGTGATGTTATCTGGTAACGGGCCGTGAACAGGAACGTAATCAGGTCGCTGGTATGGTCCGGATGAAAATGAGTATATAACAGGTGGCTGACCTGATGCGAGTTGATGCCCAGCCGGGCCAGCTGCCTTAAAGCCCCCGGGCCCGAGTCCATCAACAGGCGGATGTTACCCGATTCTACCAGTATCCCGGGCGAAGCGCGCCGTGTATAAGGTATGCCTGTCCCGGAACCGAGAAAAGTGACTTTCATAGACACGTTATTTTAATAAAATCGCCTGCACTGTCAAGAAAAATTTTCAGATTACCGTATGTTATGCAAGCGGGCCCAAAAGGATGGCTTTATTATTTACCAGACGGCGCTTGTTCAACTACCGGTTTGGTTTGGATGGAAACGGTTTTTATTACCATATCCTCAACGGGTTTATCAGTCGGCGGCCCGCTGGTAGCGGTGCTGCCGATAGCTTCAACTACATCCATTCCTTCAACCACTTCGCCGAATACCGTGTATTTATTGTCTAAGTCAGGCCGCGCTTCCAGGCAGATAAAAAACTGGCAGCCGCCGCTGTCGTTGCTATCACCTCGCCGGGCCATCGACAGCGTCCCCTTAAGATGCTTATGCTCGTTGAATTCGCTTTTAATATTGTATCCGGGACTGCCCTGTCCGTTTTTCTTAGGGCAACCGCCTTGAATCATAAAATCCTTTATGACCCGGTGGAATATCAAGTTATTGTAGAATCCCGCCTGGGCCAGCTTGATAAAATTTACCACATGATTGGGCGCTTCTTCCGGGAAAAAACGGAGCACGATATTCCCTTTGTTTGTTTCAAGGGTCGCGGTAATTTCGTTATTAAGCGACTTTATGCCCGCCTTAGCCGGAGGCAGAACTACGAATGAGACCGCTTCGGAGTTGATAGGATTCGGCCCGCCTTTATAAATTGCTTTAACGGTCCAGCGGCCTTGTTTTATGGCCGGGATGGAAAATGTCGTCCTAGTGGAACTATTGGCGCGTCCGGCCTTGTCCAGAGTGACTTTTTCCATCTTATCGCGCGCGTGATCGAAAACCGATGGTGTGATAATCGTATAGGTAAAGCTGAAGCCTTTGCCCTTGTCCGGCTGGTACGACAGCTCGAATGATACGGAATCAGTATCCAAAATCGGTTTAATAATATCCGTTTCCTGTTGTGAACAATTGGACAGGGTGAAGTTTATATCAACCGTTTCGCCCAGGTTAGCCATGCTCTTGAGTATTTCTACAGATACCTTAAGCGTCGGATTGGTAGTTTTCCCGTGGAGTTCTTCATTCTTTTCGCTGTGGACATTCATACAAAATCCTCCGATAAGCGCTATTGCCAGAATGGCGGTAACAATTTTCTTTGTCATAAAGTTTTCTCCTTTCGATTTAAAGGATATCTATAATTGCGGCACGGCGTTATTGGTATGCTTCTTCCTCAAGGTGCAAGATAGTTTTTAATTGCACGTCAATCCTGTATTTTATTATGATAATACCGACTCCGTAGCCGATGCCCGCATAAATAAGAGTATTGATAAGATAAGCAATAAGGTATGGCAAAAACGAATCAATGTTCTCCGCCTGCCCTATCAGGCTGACGAACAAGGCTCCCGGTATTTCCAGCATCCTGATAATCCATTGCACGTTATGGGGTTGAAGGATGCTCAGGCTGAGCCCCCATATGGTGATAATCAAGACAAAGACCACGTGGACTACCCCGAATACTACAGCTGTTTTCATCGGGTAACCGGACGCGGGCGGCGGCGCTTCGGGCTCCGGCCCCTTGGCAACCACGGGTTCTTTATGGGCGGCCGCGGCTATACGACCTTTACCGGAAAGTGTTTTAAATGGTTTCGCCATAATTTGACCCTTTATTTACAGCATATTTGGATAAATGTCAATAAAAAGTTGATTTTCTAAATACAAAATGTAATATTCTGCCATAGAGACATTCACCCCATTAGAGGCACAACTCTAACGGGGCAGGAAGAACACAGAGCCCTGACAGAATGCGATAATTCTTCATAAGCTCTGCCTCCACAGCTAAAATATATGAAGAGAATAGAAACATTACCGGAACTGGCTTGCCGCCGGGCCGACTGCCACAAAGGCGACAACGGCAAGATACTGATTGTAGCCGGTTCCACCGGCATGTCCGGCGCGGCATACCTGTGCGCCATGGGCGCTTTGAGGTCGGGCGCCGGGCTGGTCTATCCGGCTGTGCCCAAATCACAACAGCCGATACTGGCGTCCAAGCTTACCGAGGTTATCACTTTCCCGATGCCGGAAACCTATGACGGCACCTTCGCCTATAAAGCCAAAGAGCGGTTAGTTTCCCTGGCCAAGGATACCGACGTAATCATAGTCGGGCCGGGCATATCCCGAAACGCCGAAACCATAAAGCTGGTCCAGGACTTTTTGCTATTGTGCCAAAAACCATTGGTTATCGATGCGGACGGTCTCAACGCCATCTCCGAACCCGATTACATTCCCCGGATGATAAAATCGGTCGCCAATTCCGTTATCCTGACCCCGCACGCCGGCGAGATGGCCCGGCTGATTAACAAATCCGGCGCCTACGTCCAGCACAACCGCCAAAAGGTAGCCGTGGAAACAGCCAAGAAATACCGCGTTATCATAGCCCTTAAAGGATACCAAACCATTGTCACCGACGGCAAGCGGATTTACGTCAACAACACCGGCAATCCCGGAATGGCTACGGCCGGCAGCGGCGACGTCCTGACCGGAATCATCGCCGGTTTGCTCGGCCAGAAGATGCCCGATTTCCAGGCCACACAACTGGGCGTTTACCTGCACGGCAAGGCCGGCGACCTGGCCGCCAAGAACTTAGGACAGCACTCGCTCATCGCCTCTGACCTGCTCAAATACCTGCCCCGGGCGATGCGGAGTATCGGCAAATAAGAATAGCAGTCTATCCAGTCTAAAGAATATGAATTGTCCGAATATTCGTGGCTACAAATAAGGAACCCAGGAAACCAAGAAAAATACTCTTGGCTTCTTGGCCTCCTTATACCATTAGGTATATTTATAATATTATACCTTAAGGTATTATAGAATTATTCGTGTCTATTCGTGCGAATTCGTAGTTTCTCTACCACCCCAGACTTACCTGTATATCCAATCCGAGACATTTCATTTTTCCTCCGGGCTTGGCCGGGTCGGGAATTTCCACAACTATGAAATCTATATGCGAAGCCGCGGCACCGCCCCCGACGTCCGTCGGGACTCCGCTCCGCTTCGCGGGACTAAAGGGAATAATCTCCGGCCGGCGATACTCGTTAACCAGTTGGTTTAACTCCTGATTGGCCGGTTTGATATCCTGCTCTTCGTAGCCGAACTTGATTATTTCGCTCCCCAAATGGACAATCCGCTTGACTAAAATATTCTTGAACTCGTTAAGCCTCTCAGGGGTGGTGATAACCAATGGTTGCCCTTCAACCCGGACATTCCGCACCCTGAGATAATCAACCAAACTCCGGTCGCCTCCCAGCGCCATTATAGCCAGGGTGGAAAGCCCTAAAATATTACCGGCCTTATAGCCCTTAAGCGGGCCAAGGTATTCGCACCATTTCCGGGCATATTCCTTTCGCCCGTGCTCTACGGTTTTTTCATATCGCCCGTTTTGGTAAGCATCCTTTGTCCTGTTCAGGTAATCTTTTCCCGCGCGGGCCAGACTGTCCCGAGCCTTATCCATTATATTCCTGTGGGTATGACCGCTCTTAGAGATGAATCCCGGGCTGATGAAAGAAGCGATGGTCTTCCGGGTGGGGTCAGCTATCTTTTCCTTGAAATCCTTCCGGGTCCTGATGGCTTTTTTAATGCCCTTATATGTCTTAGGAGCCGCTTTTTTAGACCCGCTGAGCCAATTTTTCTCTATTTCAGGCGGTATATCCGGGAAATAAGGAGCGGCTATTTTGACCTTAAACCCCGTTAGAGATAGGTCGTCATTGGACGACCGTGACGTGATATCAGATGTTCTTTTTATATCTGAATTATGTTTCATATTATCCTCCAAAGGCGAATCAGCCTCGGGCTGAAACTTCTTTTCCAACCCCTACGGGCATCTCTAACGGGGTAAACCAGATTTGCCCCATTATATAACTCCTTATAAATTATATTTTTATGATGAACGACCCTATCCCCCCCACCCCCCGTACCATACCCCCTACCACCTTTTGGGATACCCCATACCACCTTTTGGGACACCCCCTACCACCTTTTGGGACGCCCCCTACCACCTTTTGGGACACCCCATACTACTTTGTGAAGCACCCACTACTACCTTTTGATATACCTCCTGCTACCTTGTGAAGTACCTCCTACTGGTTTGTGATATACCACCTATTACTTTGTGAAGTACCACATACTACCTTTTGATATACCCCATATTACTTTGTAATATACCCTCCACTACTTTGTGATATACCCCATACTACCTTTTGAGATACTGATACTCTATTTTTGGTAATTATTTAATTTTAATCTGTGTAGAAGCGGTTTCATAAGGTATAACCTGTAGTTGCCCGATTCATCGGGCTCAATAAATTGAGCAACTACAAGACGGTGCTATCAGCATCTACATACTTATGAAACCACTTGTAATCAGTGGCTTCAATCCGCAAGATATTCAGTAAGGTGAATCTCAATCCCTTTAACGCCTTTCCGGATGCGCTTATATCCCGGACTTGTCTCGTGGATAGTGGTCTGGTGGACCGGATAAGACCTGTTTAGGCCTTGGTATTTGATGCCAAAATGCTCCAGAAATGTTTTGCCGTTGACTACGGCGACGAGCCCGGTTTTAGTCAAATTAATGGGCAGGACGAATTCACCCGCTTTTCCCTGAAACAGTTGAAATGCTATCTTTTTCATCTCGGCGTCATAATAAAGTTTCACATACTTGTAACCGGCGGGATTATCTGCGGGCTTGACAAAACTTTCATAACAGGCCTTGTTAAAACAAATCTGGCCGGTAGTCAGGATACTAATCGCGGGTTTATCGCCAAATACCTGCCATTTACCCTTGAATGATTTATAAGCCATATAATTCTCCTCTCTTAGAGCCAGTTACGATTATCCCGATGGCAATCGGGATAGGCCGTTACTGGGTCTTAGATCCCGCTCATTACGCAATAAAGAGCGGGGCTTTCGTTTTACTACACCCGCCTATTGCCCGATCTGCGTCGGGGTAGTTCGCCAGGCGGTCCCATCGCCTAATTGACCATAATTATTATTGCCCCAGGCCCAGAGAGAGCCATCGGTTTTGATACCAATAGTGTGGTCATACCCACCGGCAATGGCAGACCACCCAGTATCCGTACCAATATGGGTGGGGGTATTCTTATCAATATATGTCCCATCACCTAATTGGCCATAGCCATTAAATCCCCAGGCCCAGAGCGAACCATCGCTCTTTATGCCAATGGTGGTGTGATAGATACCACCGACAATGACAGACCAGCCGGTATCACTGATAAGTTTCGGGCCGGTAGTTACATTAGTAGTCGTTCCATCGCCTAATTGACCCTCACCGTTATATCCCCAGGCCCAGAGAGAGCCATCGCTCTTTATGGCAACGGTGTGGCTCCCACCACCGGCAATGACAGCCCCGGCCCAGCCGGTTGCGCTGATAAGTTTCGGGCCGGTAGTTACATCAGTAGTTGTCCCATCGCCTAATTGACCATAATTATTATTGCCCCAGGCCCAGAGAGAGCCATCGGTCTTCAGAGCAATGTTGTGATCCCAACCACCGGCAATGACAGCCCCGGCCCAGCCGGTATCGCTGATAAGTTTCGGGCCGGTAGTTACATTAGTAGTCGTCCCATCGCCTAATTGACCATAGTGATTAAATCCCCAGGCATAGAGCGAACCATCGGCCTTCACGGCACAAGTGTGGCTATACCCACAGGCAATGACAGCCCCGGCCCAGCCGGTAGTGCTGATAAGTGTCGGGGTGGTTCTACTTATAGTTGTCCCATCGCCTAATTGACCATCAGAGTTATCTCCCCAGGCCCAGAGAGAGCCATCGGCCTTTACGGCAACGGTGTGGCTCCACCCACAGGCAATGGCAGACCAGCCAAGAGTAGTGGTAATAGGAGTTGGGGTCAATTTATTAACGGTTGTTCCATCGCCTAATTGACCATAATTATTATATCCCCAGGCCCAGATAGAGCCATCGGCCTTTACGGCAATGGTGTAATAGTGACCACAGGCAATAGCAGACCATATGTTATCAGCACCAATCCGGCTCGGGGTCTTTTTATTACCACATGTCCCATCGCCTAATTGACCAGAATTATTATATCCCCAGGCCCAGATAGAGCCATCGGCCTTTACGGCAATGGTGTGCATCCAACCACAGGCAATGACGGCCCCGGCCCAGCCGGTTGCACTTATAAGTGTCGAGGTGGTTCTAGTTATAGCTGTCCCATCGCCTAATTGACCATAATTGTTTCTGCCCCACGCCCAGAGCGAGCCATCGGTCTTCAGGGCAATGGTATGGTCAGACCCACAGGCAATGGCCGACCAGCCGGTTGTGCTGATAAGTGTTGGGGTCGTTCTCTGGGTAGTTGTCCCATCGCCTAGTTGACCAGAGTCATTACTACCCCAGGCCCAGATAGACCCATCGGTCTTCAGGGCAACGGTGTACAAGTAACCAGCAGCAATGGCAGACCAGCCGGTATCGCTGATAAGTTTCGGGCCGGTAGTTACATAAGTAGTTGTCCCGTCACCTAATTGACCAGACTGGTTATTGCCCCAAGCCCAGAGCGAACCATCGGACTTCACGGCAACGGTGCAAACTCCACCACAGGCAATGACAGCCTCGGCCCAGCCGGTTGCGCTGATAAGTTTCGGGCCGGTAGTTACATCAGTAGTTGTCCCATCGCCTAATTGACCAAACACGTTATCCCCCCAGGCCCAGAGCGAGCCATCGGTCTTCAGGGCAATGGTGTGAGAGTTACCACAGGCAATGGCAGACCAGCCGGTTGCGCTGATAAGTGTCGGGGTGGTTCTACTTATAGTTGTCCCATCGCCTAATTGACCATCAGAGTTATATCCCCAGGCCCAGATAGAGCCATCGGTCTTCAGGGCAATGGTGTGAAACCAACCACAAGCAATGGCAGACCAGTTCGTATCCGTGCCGATGCGGGTCGGGGTGTTCTTGTTTATGGTTGTTCCGTCCCCTAATTGACCAATTCCGTTAGAGCCCCAAGCCCAGAGTGTGCCATCGGTTTTTAATGCAATGGTATACGCCATACCACCAGCCACCTGTGCCCATTTCCCCTCAGTCCGGAAACTCCAAACCGCGCCTTGGATCGTGCCACCGGTATTCTTTGAGTCTATCCGCCAGTAATAAAGGGTGTTATAGGAAAGAGCTCCCGGATTATAAGTCGTTCCTGCTTGATTGCCAATAAATGTTCCCGGACTGCTTGTGCCGAAATAAATGTCATAAGAGGTTGCGCCGCTTGCCGATGCCCATCCTAACTGTTGAGTAATAGGCAGACCAATTGCGCTATCAGCCGGGTTAGGTGTGTCCGCCTGGACCGGCGGCGCTACCTGCGTGGTAAAACTCCAGATTGTTCCTTGGGTTGTGCCACCGGCATTCTTTGAGTTAATCCTCCAGTAATACGGGGTGTTGTAAGCAAGAGCGCCCGGGTTATAACTTGTTGATGCAGTATTAGTCTTGAACGTTGTCGGCGGATTGTTTGTATCAAAATAGACATCGTAAGATGCGGCGCCGGTTGCGGACGCCCAGGCAAGTTGTGTGGTGGTTATACAATCAGTTGTATTGTGAGCCGGGTTAGGTGTGTCCGCCTAGGCCGGCGGCGCTATCTGCGTGGTAAAACTCCAGGTCACGCCTGTGGTGGTGGCGGTAGTATTCTTGGAGTCTATCCGCCAGTAATAAATGGTGTTGTAGGAAAGAGCGCCCGGATTATATGTTGTTATAGCAACACTTGTCTGCGCCAGAGCAGGCGGGTTTGCCGTATCAAAATAGACATCGTAAGATGCGGCACGAGCTGCATCCGCCCAGGCAAGTATCGTGGTGGTTATAACACCAGTCGCGCTATCAGCCGGGTTAGGCGAGGTTACCTGAACCGGCGGCGCTATCTGCGTGGTAAATGTCCAGACTGCTCCTTGGGTTGTGCCACCGGTATTCTTGGAATCTATCCGCCAGTAATAGGTGGTTGAATACTGAAGAGCTAAAGGACTAAAGGACGTGAGAATAGTATTTGTAATAGGCGTCCACGCCGTAGTTGTCGTGCCAAAATAGACATCGTAGGATGTTGCATCAGTGGCTGTTGCCCAGGTTAATGTTGTAGTTATCAGCGCATTGATTGCGCCATCAGCCGGATTAGGCGAGGTTGCCTGAGCCGGTGGAACTGGCGCTCTGGTAGTAAAACTCCAGACCTGACCTATGGTTGTCCCGGCAGAGTTCTTTGAGTCCATCCGCCAGTAATAAGTAGTGATAAAAGCGAGTGCTCCAGGATTATAAGTCGTAGTCGCCGTATTAGTTATATATGCAGGTGGGTTACTTGTACCAAAATAGACATCATAACTTGCCGTATCAACAGCAGATGCCCAGGCCAGTTGGGTGGTGATGGAAACATTGGCGGCACTATTAGTCGGCGTCGGCGTGGTTACCTGTGCCGGCGGAGTAGGCGGTTTGGTGCTAAAACTCCAGATAGTACCGGTTATTGTCCCGCCAGCATTTTTGGAATCTATCCTCCAATAATAAGTGGCACTAAAAGCAAGCACCCCTGGGTTATAACTTGTTATGGTAATACTTGTTTGTGAAATAGGCGGCGGATTTACCGTGCCAAAATAGACATCGTAGGATGTTGCCCCGCTGGCAGATGCCCAGGACAATTGGGTATTGATGGGAACATTGGTTACGCTATTGGCCGGCGCAGGCGATGCAACCTGAGCAGGCGGATTAATAAGCGTTGTCGCATTTGCTTCATTAGACCAGGCACTGCTTCCGGCACTATTATCTGCGCATACACGGTAATAATAAGCGGTTGCTTCAGTAAGGCCAGTATCGGAATAAGATGTGATGCTTGCGCTGACGGTATCAATCTGGTTATAGGTACCGGCTTGCCCGCCAGAGGCGGGTGCACGTTCTATTTTAAATCCTGCTTCATCCGTGGAATTATCCGTCCAGGTAAGGTCAATCTGGGAAGTAGAGAAGGCATTGGCCGCAAGGTCAGACGGCGTATTTGGCACCGGGACATCGGTTACGGTGATAGTAATCGTTTCTTCGGCGGCGAAATAGGACGTGTCTGTTACCTTGAATCTGATGCCTGTATAAGTCCCCGCCTTGTTATATGCAAGAGTCCATGAAAATATATGGGTGGTTGCATCAAATGTTGCGCCTAATGGTAAAGAAGATGCTGAATAGGTCAGGGTATCCCCGTCCGGGTCTGTAGCTGTAATGGTAAGTGTCAGTGTTGCGCCTTCGGCAATAGTTTGGTTGCCGATAGGATTAAGCACCGGCGGTCTATTTGCAACCGTTGCGCTACTACCACTACTGCCGCTACTTCCGCCTCCTCCTCCGCATCCGCCGTAATTCAGCGCGGTGATATAGGCAACAAACATAATAATTGTGGCTATTTTCAATATCGAATTGCTGCGCATATGAAGCCTCTGGCGCTCCCGCTAATAAGCGGGATAAACTCCGCGCCCATGCCTGTTCCACAACAGGCGGGAGCGTCATTATGGCGCCACTTTCTTTTCCGAGTTCTTTTAGGAAAGAATATATCTTAATTAAATACATTGTAAGCACATTAATGGAATCTGTCAAGGGAAAATATTGCTTTCGGGCAGGTTTATTTGGAATGCGCTAACGTTAGACATTTAAGTCCCGCTAAAGACAGGAGCATCCCTTGCTAACAACCCGTGTTTCTCTTGATTTATTTGGTTTCTTTTGCTAATATAATAGTTTTATCGGACCTTGTGATAGAAAGGGCGTGCTTATGGACGCAGAAAAGAACATATCCTCTAATTCCCATCCGGCCAACAATACCATAAAAGCGATGCAAACCAGATACCCGGATAAATTCGCATCCGAGGACGCGATATTCAGCCATATCCACGCCGGCGACCATATCTTCGTAGGCACGGCCTGCGGCGAGCCGCAATACCTGGTCCGGGCTATGATTAAATACGTGGAATCAAATCCCAAGGCGTTCTTCGACGCCGAGGTGTTGCAGGTCTGGACCCTGGGCGTGGCGCCTTATGCTGATGAGAAGTTTAAGGATAATTTCCGGCATAATTCGTTCTTTATCGGCCAAAGCACCCGGTCGGCCGTTGCCAAGGGAGCGGCTGATTATACCCCGATATTCCTTTCGGCTGTGCCGGACCTGTTCCGCCGCCGGATGCAGCCTATCGATGTGGCACTGATACAGGCTTCGTTGCCGGACGAGCACGGTTTTATGAGCCTGGGCGTGAGCGTGGACATAGTCAAGGCGGCGGTCGAGTCGGCTACCACGGTGATTGTCCAGGTTAACGCCAATATGCCACGGGTGCACGGCGAAACTTTCATCAGCGTCAATGACGTGGATTTTATCATCCATCACGACGAACCGCTTCTGGAGTTCCAATCGCAGGCTTCCCTGGAAACGCCCATAAAAATCGGCAAATACGTGGCCAAGATTATCGAAGACGGCGATACCATCCAGGTCGGTTACGGCAGCATCCCCAACGCTATCCTGTCCAGCCTGAACAATAAGAAACACCTGGGCGTGCATACGGAATTATTGAGCGACGGGATAGTCGAATTAATGAAATCGGGCGTGGTTGATAATTCCAGGAAGTCGCTTAACCAGGGCAAGACCGTGGCGACCTTCTGCATGGGCAATAAGGCTACTTATGAATACCTCAACGACAACCCCAGCTTTGAGTTCCGGCCGGTGGATTACACCAATAACCCGTTAGTCATCGCCCGGGTTAAGAATATGGCGGCCATAAACAGCGGGCTGGAAATAGACCTGACCGGCGAGGCCACTGCCGAATCCATCGGCAAGACATTTTACAGCGGCATTGGCGGCCAGGCCGACTTTATGCGCGGGGCGATACTTTCGCCCGGCGGCAAGACTATCCTGACGCTGGAATCGACGGCCGATAACGGCAATGTTTCGCGCATCGTGCCCTTCCTAAAAGAAGGCGCCGGCGTTACTCTAAACCGGGGCGATGTCCATTACGTGGTGACCGAATACGGCATCGCTTACCTGCACGGCAAGAATATCCGGGAACGGGCTATGGAATTGATTTCTATCGCCCATCCCAAGTTCCGGCCCTGGCTGATACAGGAAGCCAAGAAGCTGAATATGATATACGCCGACCAGGCGTTCATACCGGGCAAGAAGGGCGAATACCCGGAACACCTGGAAACCTACCGGACCACCGAGGCGGGTCTGACCTTGTTCTTCAGGCCGGTCCGGATAAGCGATGAACCGCTTTTGAAGGATTTTTTCTATTCGATTTCGGACCAGAGTATGTACCGGCGGTTTATCTCCAGCCGCAAGGATATGCCACACGAACGCCTGCAGGAATTCGTGATTATCGATTATACCAGGGAACTGGTCATACTGGCGGTCCTGCAGAAGGATGAACAGGAATTAATCGTCGGCGTAGGCCAATACGGAATTGACGAAAATACCCACACGGCCGAGGTGGCCTTTGTGGTCAAGGACGATTCCCAGAATAAGGGTATCGGCGGCGAATTGCTGTCTTACCTGACTTTCCTGGCCAAGAAGCAAGGCTTGTTGGGATTCACGGCGCAGGTGGTCCAGGATAACCTGCCGATGCTCCACCTTTTTGAGTCCATGGGGTTCGATATCCAACGCCGGAATGACTCGGGAGTTTACGAGCTGAGGATGGCTTTCAAAGACAGGGGCGAATAATGAAAAGCAGCAACGCCGATATTAAATACCTTTTTGAGCCGCGGTCTATCGCCATTATCGGCGCATCCCAGCAAGAAGGCAAAATCGGATATAAAATAGTAGAGAATATCATAGCCAGCGGCTATAAGGGCAAGGTATATCCGGTAAACCCCAAGGGCGGCCGGATATTGGGCATAGAGTCATATAAAAGCATCGAGGATATCAAGGGCGATGTCGATGTGGCGACCATCGTTATCCCGGCCGAACTGGTCCTGGAATCTTTCAAGGGCTGTGCCGCCAAAAAGGTCAAGTTCCTTTCTATCATCACGTCCGGCTTTTCTGAAATCGGCAATATCGAGCTGGAGAGAAAAATCACCGCTTACGCCCTTGAGCATAATATGCGGATATTGGGCCCGAATATCTTCGGGTTCTATTCGGCGGCCAGTTCTTTGAACGCTACTTTCGGGCCGAAAAACATAAAGCCGGGAAATGTGGCAATCATCACCCAGAGCGGAGCCCTGGGCGTGGCCATGATAGGCAAGACGGCCGTGGAAAATATCGGGCTGTCCTCGATTATCTCGGTCGGCAATAAGGCGGACCTGGACGAAACCGACCTGCTGGAATACCTGGCTAATCACAACGGCACCAAAGTGATATTTATGTATATCGAAGGCGTAAAGAACGGCGCCAAGCTGGTCGAGGCGCTTAAGGCAACCACCAGGAAAAAGCCGGTGGTGGTGGTCAAATCCGGCCGTTCCAAGCGCGGCGCCATTGCGGCCGCGTCCCATACCGGCTCGCTGGCCGGCTCGGACGAGATTTTTGACGACGTGATGCGCCAGTGCAACGTGCTCCGAGCCGAAAGCATCAAGGAGGCACTGGAATGGTGCAAGTTCTTCGCCAATACTCCACTGCCGTCCGGCGAAAATACGGTCATCATCACCAACGGCGGCGGTATCGGCGTAATGGCCACCGATGCCTGCGAGAAATACGGGGTCAAGCTTTACGATAACTACGAAACGCTTAAGTCGATATTTTCCAAGATTATGCCCTATTTCGGCTCGGCCAAGAACCCGGTAGACCTGACCGGACAAGCCGGGTATTCGCATTATAATTCGGCTTTTGCCACGGCCCTTAAGCAAAAAGATATTGATGCGCTGATATCGCTGTACTGCGAAACGGCATTATTCGATATCGCTAATTTCTCCCAGTCAATAGAGGAGACCTACCGGAAATACCGCGAGGCCAAGAAACCCATCGTATTCTGCCTGCTGGGCGGCGAGAAATTGGATGACTGCATCCGGACGCTCCGGCAGAAGGATGTGCCGGTTTTCAGCGACCCGTATGAAGCTGTTTCCTGCATGGGCGCGGTCTATTCGTATTACCACGCTTTGTCAGCGCCAACGGACGAACCGGAGAAATCACGGATAGATGCCGATGCAATCAGCGGCATAATCAAGAAAGCCCAGGCCGATAACAGGCGGTTCTTGCTGTCCAACGAAGGACAGGGCGTAATAAAAGCGGTCGACATCCCGGTGCCGCAGAGCTACATCGCCCATAGTATCGAGGAATCGGTTAAATACGCAGAAAAGACCGGATACCCAGTGGTTATGAAAGTGGTCTCCAAGGATATTCTCCACAAGAGCGACGTGGGCGGCGTAGCCCTGGACCTGGCCAATAAAACCGAGGTGCTTGAGGCCTACGAAGCTATTATGCATAACTGCAAGTCTCATAATCCCAACGCCTTCATAGAAGGCGTCTCTATAGACGAGATGGTCAAACCGGGGACCGAACTAATCATAGGCGCCCGGCGCGACCCGTCATTCGGGCCGATAGTCATGTTCGGGCTGGGCGGCATATACGTGGAGGTGATGAAAGACGTTTCGTTCCGCGCCTGGCCGGTTAGCCGCAATGAAATAAGAGCTATGATAAAAGAAATCAAGTCTTACCCGCTGCTGCTGGGCGTGCGGGGCGAGGCCAAGAAGGATATCAACAGCGTTATTGACGCAATTATAAAAGTCGGAACTATTATAAGCGAATCTAAAAATATTACTGATATAGAAATCAACCCACTGGTTGTTTATGAGCAGGGCGTGAAAGCGGTGGATGTAAGAATCCTGCTTTCCAACCAATAAACGGAGGTAGCTGAAATGAATAAATTAGTAATCGCATCGATGGAGAAAAGCTCCGGTAAAACAAGTTTTATTGTCGGGTTAGCCCGGGCGCTGGATGTCAAAGCAGGCTATATGAAACCTTTCGGGGAAAGGCTGGTCTACCAGAAAAAACGGCTCTGGGACTACGACGCGGCCTTGATTGCCGGGGTATTGGGCCTTAAGGAAAGCCCGGAGGAAATGACTATCGGATTTGAGTATTCCAAGCTCAGGTATATGTATGATGGACAGCGGCTAAAGAAAAAACTGCTGGAAATGGCGGCGAACATGGGCAAAGACAAGGACATCCTGTTCATAGAAGGCGGCAGCGCTTTGAGGCATGGCGGCGGCGCCGGGCTTGACCCGATATCGGTGGCAAAACACATTGACGCCAAGCTTTTTGTGGTCATCAGCGGAAATGAAAACATAATCATCGACAGCGCCACCTTCCTGAAAAATCACGTTGACCTTAAAGACATCGATTTCGGCGGCGTAATTATCAACAAAGTCAAGGATGTAGATGATTTTAAGGGAAACTATCTCAGCGAGATAACAGGATTGGGCTTTAAGGTATTGGGAGTGATTCCTTACCAGCCCGAACTGACTTACCTGACGGTGCATAACCTGTATTACCGGCTGTTCGCCAAGATAATTACCGGCGAAAATAACTTAAACCGCACTGTCAGGCATATCTTTATCGGGGCCGGTTCGGCCGAGATGGCCCTGAAGAGCTCCTTATTCCAGAAAGAGGACAAGCTGATTATCACCAGCGGCGACCGTTCCGATATGATTATCGCCGCCATAGAAACCAACAGCGCCGGCGTGATTCTGACCAACAACATCATGCCACAGTCAAATATTATTTCCAAGGCATCAGAGAAAAACATACCTCTTCTGCTGGTCAGCCATGACACCTACCAGGTGGCCAAGCAGATTGACGCGATTGAGCCGCTGCTGCTGAAAGAAGATACGGCCCGGATAGAGATGCTAACCAAGCTGATTAAAGAGCACGTGGCCATAAAGAAAATAATTTAGGGAGTCCAGATTTACCGGCATTGCGTTAGCTGCCGAATACCGAGCTGAATATAAGTATCACCACCGATGCGGTTATACCAATGGTTGCGGTGACAGCAAAGAAGTTGAAAATCGGGCCGTTGGTATATTCACCCATCAGTCTCTTCTTATTAATCAATATCAGCATGATTACCAGAACAAAGGGCAATAGCAAGCCGTTTATAGTCTGAGAAAGAATCATTACTTCAATAAGAGGAATGCCCGGGATTAAAATAATTGCCACGCCCAGAATAATCTGTATGGTAAACAGCCCGTAAAATTGCGGCGCTTCCATAAACTTCTTGTTAACGCCGCTTTCCCACCCGAATATTTCGCAGACAGAGAATGCGGTAGAAATTGGGAGGATCATTGCCGCGCCAAGACTGGCTATCAGAAGTCCAACGGCAAAAAGGTCCTTGGCATAAACCCCGGCTAATGGCTCTAAGGCCAGGGCCGCCTGCTGGGCCGTTTCTATCCTTATGCCTTGGCTGTGAAGCGGCGAACATGTTACAATGATGAAGAATATGACTACCCCGACGCTTATGCCCACAAAAGGCAGTTCCCACCTGAAGTAGCGGAATTCGGCAATGCTTATCCCTTTTTCCACAACAGCCGACTGGTGATAAAAAACCATCCAGGGAGCTATGGTCGTCCCGATTAAAGCAACTAAAAGCATCATGTATTGCGAATCCGTACGGAATGACGGAGTCAATGCCTGCTTGGTTACCTCTTGCCAATTTATCGGAGACAAGAGTCCGGCAATAATATAGCAGGCGAAGAATAATATCCCGATAAAGAATATTTTTTCCAGCTTGCGGTAGTTGGCCTTTATGGTCAAAAGCCAAACTAACAATGCCATGAGAGGGACTGAGATATATTTATTCACCCCGAACAGTTCCATAGACGCCGCAATACCGCCGAATTCAGCCGTGGTGTTGGCAATACCGGCCAGGAATTTGCCTATCATCAGGTAAAAAGCAATCCGGATGCCGAAGTTTTCCCGAATCAGGTCGGATAGCCCTTTGCCGGTAACCGCGCCGAGGCGACCGCTCATTTCCTGATACAGAAGCAAAATAACGGTTACGGGCAGAACCATCCATATCATCCCTAACCCAAACTCAGCGCCGCAAACTGAGTAAGTCGTAACGCCTCCGGCATCGTTGCCGAAATTACCGGTTATCAAGCCGGGGCCGATTAAAGAAAGAAACAATATCACTACCGCCCAGAATGATTTTTTCTCAACCGGTTTTGCCGGGCCGCCATTGCCAGTAATACTTAATTCTTGTTCCATAAGCAATTTACGCTATCATCAAGCCCTGTTCACCAAAGGCATCATAACCTTATTGGACAAATCTTTAAAAAGAATCACACCCTTAAGTATATTGTGACCATCCACCACAGGCAGGGCCACAAAATTATATTTGATATAAGTCGTTATTACCGTCGCTTCGTGGGTATTAATCTTGACTTTTACTATTTTAGTATTCATTATTTCGTTTAACTTTGCCGTGGGTTGCGCCGCGAATAACCGCCGCATGTTGACCACGCCCTGAAGCGACTGGTCAGCGTCAATTACATATATATAATACAAATATATCGGTTTATTGTCGACGGCAATTTCCCGTATCTTGGCTATCGTTTGTTCAACCGTTGTTTCCTTGTCCAGAGCAAGGTAATCGGTTGTCATCAATGCGCCGGCAGTTTTCTCGGGGTGGGACAGCAGGCTCCTTATTTCTCCGCTTTTGGGCTGCGGAATCTGCTTTAATATTTCTTCCTGTTTGCGGTGGGACAAACGGCTGACCAAATCTGCCGCTTTGTCCGACGGCATCATAGAAATTATCTCACGCCGCTTTTCCATATCAGTCGAATCGATTAATTCTTTCTGGATTTTAGGAATAATCTCCGCCAAGGCCCCAGCCGCGGTTTGCGGATCCATCAGCTTGAATGTGGAAACTCGTTCGTAGCGGTCAAGCGCCGTCAGTATCTCCGCCATATCCGCCGAATTCATCTCGCTGAAACACTGGTAGGCCGAGCGAAGCATCAGTTTGTCTGACTTGCGTTCGCCGCTTGACGGTATAGACTGGATAAATTTCCAGGAAACGAATTTGTCCGGCAGCTTGTATGTGAATATCCATTCAACCAGCGGATCCAGCCAGGACAACCAACCCAGCCTGCGGGCAATACCGCGGAATCCGATGTCCATATGAACCACCCAGATTTTATTGTTTTCTTTCAGAAGGTGCAAATCGTTCACCCGGACAACCTTGCATCCGCCCGTATCAAGCACCTGCTTATCGAGAAACATATCCTTGAGTAAAAAATTATTGGACGGCAATTGCTGGAAAGGAATCGGCTGGCGGTCCGCTTTAAGATACAGTTTACTGATAGGCAATGTGAAAGGTTCCAGGTCATCGCAGGACACGGTAAATTTCCGTCCCAGGATTCCTGAAGAAATAAGCAATGAGGTTATTTCGGGATATATCTCTTTGGGTGTTATCAGGACATCCTTTATCAAACCGATAGTTTTTTTAGTCCGGCTGCTAACTACCTTCTTATCCAATAATTCTGAAAGATAAAGAAAATACTTGCTGTCCTGAATCATAAGCCATATATGTCAGAAAAAATGCTACAACTTAGAAGTCACCTGCTTTTGCATCCTGATAAGTTCCCCGATGCCCTTTTTTCCAAGGCTGACCATCTCGTTTAATTCTAACTCAGTAAATGGTTTTGTCTCGGCTGTGCCTTGAATCTCAATTATTTTGTTCTGGTCGGTCATTACCATATTAAGATCAACTTCTGCGCTGGAGTCTTCAGAATAAGCCAGGTCAAGCATTAATTGCCCGCCAATCCTTCCGACGCTGGCGGCCGCCAGATGCGCAATAATCGGATTCTTGACCAACAACTTCTGGCCGAGCATATATTTTACTGCCTGGTAAAGAGCAACGAACGACCCGGTTATGGCGGCGGTGCGCGTACTACCGTCCGCCTGAATGACATCGCAGTCTATCCAAACGGTCTTCTCGCCCATTAATTCTAAATCAACCACAGCCCGGAGCGACCGACCGATCAAACGCTGGATTTCCTGTGAACGGCCGTCGGTTTTGCCGGACCGGTCCCTCTGTTTGCGCTGTTGCGGAGTGGATGCCGGAAGCATCGCATATTCAGCCGTAAGCCAACCTTTGCCCTTGTTTACCAGAAAATCAGGCACTTTTAGGTCATACGTGGCCGTGCAAATTACCCGGGTATTGCCAATCTCTATCAAAGCAGATCCCGGCGCGCTGCCTATGAAACCGGGCGTGATTGACACCGGGCGCAACTGGTCAAAACTTCTTTTATCAGCTCTTTGCATAATCAGACTAACTGCCAAGCTTCTGTTTGAGGTCATCAAATGCGCCTCTTATCGATTTATGGATCTTCTCGTTGCCGGCGCCTTCAAAACGCTTAGCCGATTCCATGATAGAATCCAGCGCTCTCTTTTCGCCAATAGCAGCCAGCGTCTTTGCCACGTAAACAACAACATCTCCTTTTTCATCTTTCAGCGCATCAATCAGTTTATCAACCGCTTTTGGACCTATTTGTTCCAGCGCAACTCTTGCCTCAGAACGCAAAAATTCGTTTTTATTCTGGAAGCATTCTATCAAAGGAGAAATTGACGGAACCCCGGCATTGTCCTTGTCTTCTTCTGTTTCCTTAGGGTTACCAACTATGTTTGCCAATGCCTTTTTGGCCTCCTCACGCGGGACCGTCTGTTCATCCATAAGCATTTCAATTAAGGTCGGGATTGCTTTTTCGTTTTCCAGCCGGGCAATAGCCTCGCAGGCGCCGCCTCTAACTTCCGGCGCCTCGTCGCGCAAAGCGCCTGTTACCGCATCCAGCGCCGAGCTATCTCCGATTTTGCCGAGTGAAACACAGGAATAATAACGGATCCTAACATTGTCATTATTCTTCAATTCTCTTATCAGCCTCGGAACGGCAGGAGCGCCAATCCCAACCAAGCGGGCAGCTGCGGCGTTACGAGTGCCGGCATTCGACATTTTGTCTTTTATTTCACTTATGCATTTATCTATTCTTGATTCTTCACTCTTAGAGCAACCAATGCTTACCGCTACCAACAACCCGGCACATATTAATAATTTCATTACCTTTATCATAATCCTACCTCCTCTTTATAGTTTGCGATATCTCGGCGTTCTGGGCCGCGATATCAATATTAACATCAACCATTTTTTCTATAGTGTCATCCATATGGAATGAAATTATCGGAATATACCTCATCTTCAATCTATGACCGAGCAACTTCTGGATATAGCCTTTAGCTTTATTCAGGCAGGCCAGCGAGTCTTCCTGCGATGATTTCACATCCAGAATTGAGATAAAAACCTTGGCTGTCTTTAAATCTAAAGACGGCTCTACTTTAGTCACGGTAACAAAACCGAGATGAGGATCGGATAATTCATACAGAATCAATTGGCTCATTTCCCGCTGGAGCATCCGAGCCACTTTTTCAAATCTTTTGTAACTCATTACAATCCTATTCCAAGGGTATTAATTATCTTGCCGTTTATTTGGGAGACAGCTTCTTCATTCTCTTTTCTATATGGAAAGCCTCTATAGTATCACCCACATTGATATTATCAGAACCTTCCAACCGCAAGCCGCATTCAAAGCCATTGGCAACTTCTTTAACATCGTCTTTAACCCGCTTAAGCGAGGCAATTTTGCCAGTATGAATAATATCCTTGCCCCGATGGACCCGAACCATGCAGTTGCGTTCAATCTTGCCGTTAGTCACCTGGCAACCGGCGATATTGCCCAGAGCCGATATTTTGAATATATTCTTAACCGTCAGCCAGCCGGACGTAACTTCCACCTTTTCTGGCTCGAGCAATCCTTCCATGGCTAATCTCAATTCCTCCAGTATCTGGTAAATAACCCCATATATCTTTATTTCTACACCTATTTGTTTGGCCAACGACGCAGATTTTTCCTCAGCCGAAACGTTGAATCCAATAATAATTGCATCTGTAGCGTCAGCCAGAAGAACATCCGACTCATTGATTTGCCCAATGCCTTTGTGAATAATATTAACCTTGACCTCGCCGGTGGAAATACCGGCCAACATATTGGGCAAAACTTCCAGAGAACCGTTCACATCAGCCTTAATTAAAAGGCGGACTTCTTTTATTTTATTTTCTTCCAGGCGAATAAACAAGTTTTCCAAGGTGCTGTGCACCGGAGCTACAATCGATGTTTTCTTTTTGGCTGTGTATGCTTCAGAAAGTTCTTTGGCTGTATGAATACCGTCCACTGTATAAAATTTATCTCCCGCTTCCGGCAATTCCGAAAGCCCGATAATCTGGACCGGAGTTGAAGGTGGAGCTTCGGCTATCGTTTTATTCTTGCTGTTAAGCATAGTCCTGACTTTTCCATACGCGCAGCCGCAACTTATTATATTTCCGGCCCTAAGAGTCCCATTCTGGACCAAACAATTCGCTACCACACCGTAGTTTTCAGTCATCCGGCTTTCCAGCACCACACCATACGCTTTACGTTTAGGATTAGCCTTGAGCTCAAGCATCTCTGACTGAAGCAGTATCATTTCCAGTAAATGGTCTACACCCTGCCCGGTCAAAGCCGAGACCTCGCAAAAAATGGTTTTGCCGCCCCATTCTTCGGGAACGATCTCCATACTGGCCAGTTGCTGTTTGACTTTATGGAGATTTGCTTCTTTTTTATCTATCTTATTTACAGCTATAATCATAAGCACATTACTTACCCGGGCATGCTTTATAGCTTCTTCAGTCTGTGGCATAACTCCATCATCCGCGGCCACTACCAGAATAGCGATATCAGTAATATTGGCCCCCCGAGCTCGCATGCTGGTAAACGCCTCGTGTCCCGGCGTGTCCAGAAATACTATTTTACGACCATTGAACTCCACTTCCGATGCCCCGATATGTTGGGTAATCAAACCCTGCTCCGTCGCCGCTACGTTAGTATTGCGTATTTTATCCAGCAGGCTGGTCTTGCCGTGGTCCACATGCCCCATCACCACCACTACCGGCGGCCGAAGCACCAGATCTTCCTTCTTATCAACCGTAACGGTTGAATATTTGGAAGCAATATCCTTGGGTGCCGCGATGTCTATTTCGTAATTAAATTCTAACCCGATTAATATAATTGCGTCCTCACTCAAAGTATCATTAATAGTCAACATTATGTTATGCTGCATCAACTTCTGGATAATTTGGCTAACCTTAACCCCGATTTTTTCAGATATTTCCTTAACCCGAATCGGCAGCTCCAGGGTTATTTTGCGTTCGGTTTCCGTTTTTACCGGAGCCTTGACCGGTTGCGGCGTAACCGACCGACCGTAATGTTGTCTTTTTAAGAAAAATGTTTTCTTAGGCGCGGTCTTAGCCCGGAGCTCTGCCTGTTTAGCGCTTATCTTACCTTTGGCATCTTCCGTAACCACCTCTTTATCGTAATAGGCTATTTCTGTCGAGCGCAATGCCCGAATATCTTTTTCTTCAGTTTTAGTCTCCTCAATTATTATCGGCGCCTGAATTTTCTTGTCTTCTGGTTCGTGCTTAAGCTCGGGCTTGGGCTGCTCGTCCGGTTTGTGAAAAGGATTCGACGTCTTGGCATGCACTTCCGTCGTTAGCGCTGGATGTGTCTTGGGTTCAATAACTGGTCCAATCTTAGCTGTGGCTGGTTTCTTAGCTTTTTTAACCGTGACCACTTTTTTTTCGGTCGATTTCTTCTTGGTTTTTTCCTTATCCTTGTCCTTCATTTTATTTGCTTTCCTCAATTGCTTTGCTGCTGTTTTTGATATTATCTTTTACGATTTCTTCAGCCTTAGTCGGACTGTCCAACTCCTCGGTCGACGCCACGTCTATCTCCCATTCAACTAGTTTCGACGCCAACCTAATATTCTGTCCCCGCCGACCGATAGCCAGTGACAACTGGTCCGGTGAAACAAAAATCTTAGCACGTCGGTTTTCCGTATCTATCTCTATGGCACGAACTTCTGCCGGCTTCATAGCATTAGGGATAAACGCCTCCGGTTTTTCGTCCCATTTAATAATATCTATTTTTTCAGTCGAAAGCTCTTCGACGATATTCTTAATCCGGTTACCCCGGACACCGACGCAAGCACCAACCGGATCTATTTTTTGGTTAGACGAATAAACCGCCAGTTTAGTCCGGAACCCAGCCTCACGCGAAATACCTTTTATTTCTATAGTCTTGTCAGCGATTTCCGGTATCTCCAGTTCAAATAACCGCCTGACAAAATTGCTGTCGGCCCGGGAGAGAATAATTCTGACCTTACCACTCTGTTTCCTGACCTTATAAATAATAGCCTTAATATGGTCTCCCACCCTGTAAGTTTCACCCGGAACCTGTTCTTTTTTAGGCAATACCGCTTCAGTCTTACTTATACTGGTAACGATATCACCATGCTCAAACCTTTGCACTGTACCTGTGACCATCTGGCCGACCCGGTTATCGAAGCTTACCTTAACTACGTCGCTTTCTGCATCTTTTATCATCTGCAGGATTACGTGCTTGGCGGTCTGGGCAACAATCCGGCCCAGTTCGTTAATTTCTACCTTTTCCCCTTTTTCATCCTCGGCTGATATTGTGCCGTTGGTTCGATTTATTTTGACGGCAATACCATCCTGCCTGAACTGGCTCTGGAAAGCCGACGAAAGGGCCTTTTCAATATCGGTAAGGATAACTTCCCTATCTATCCCTTTATCCCGGTGGATAGCATCAATCAAACGCAGTATTTCACTGTCCATATTTTACCTTATCAATTTGGCTTTCATATCCTTAATAAGCATTCTCTCACCAGGGTTCAAAAGAAACCCGATTTTGCCCCGGCTTGGTGTATTATCTGGCACTGATATAGTCTGAGCAGCACCGTCTCCCTGCTTAAAAGTTATTTGATCATCACTAATGGTTACAATAAGCTTTTCCCAAGAATTGCCAAACTTGCGGGCTATAGGAATAACCACTTGGTTATTTCCCTTAGACAGATCAAACCTGACAAGAATTCTCGCCGCGCCCTGAACAATCTTATAGCTCATCTCAAAGGTGTAATTCTGCCATTCTGCCTCGCCAACCGTGGCAAACCCCTGTCCACCAGTTTTGTTTTCTATACCTAATCCATCCGTATCAATAAACACGTTGCAATTTTGGGAATTCCACCCGAGTGTGCCCGAGCCATCGTAAAGCACCTGCCAGTCGTAGCGTTTCCTTAAGTATTCCGACTCAGCCTGCTTAATATTTGATATTTTGTTCTCAATTGTATCTTTAGCATCAGGGAATTTTTCAAGAGCTTTTTTACATTCCGCCAGGGCATTCTTGAACTCGTTTTTCTCCATCATGCTGTTGACATTGCTTTCTATCGATGCCAACGCAGTATCAAATTCTTTCTTCTGCGCATCGACAACCACAGCCTTTAACCGCTCAATCTCGTCTACTAACGCATTGGTGTTCCTTATCACCTTTGCATCTTCCTTAAGCTTGTCATACTGTTTGATTATCCGGGCGAAGTCATTGGGGTTAGACTCAAAATCACTCTTTGTTTCGTTAACAACTCTCAAAACATCTAACTTTTGTTTTATCTCTTCCTTCTTGGCAGCTATATCCTTTTCGTACGGCGTACCTTTGACATCAGATTCATTATTTTTTATCTTATTGAGAACAGACTTGTAATCTATGCCAGCCGAATTTTCAATCCTGTCTATTTCCTTAATAAAGTCCTTGGCCTTCTGCTCACGGGCCTCGCGTTCATCTTGGTCCTGTTTTTCAGTAACCCGCTTTTTATTATCCAGTATTTCTTTTTGTTTAGTTTCTGATTGAGCCGACATAAACACAGCTATTAAAATTATAATAATGACCCCAGCTACTGCTCCGCCCGCTATCATTAGAGTCTTTTTGTTTTTAACCGAAACTCCTTCCTTAGGTAAAATTTGGCTGGCACCTGCCTTTAACCGAACAGATGACATCTTGCCGGTAACCGGTCTGTCTGGTTGTTTTATCGCCGGAATCATTCTGCTGGACTGCCCCGGTCTAGCCGCAGGCGTCTGTTGCTGTTTTATCGCCGGAATCACTCTGCTGGACTGTCCCGGTTTAGCCGCAGGCGTCTGTTGCTGTTTTACAGCCGGAATCATTCTGCTGGACTGCACCGGCCTGGGAGCCGGCTTAGGCGCAGATATCGGCTCAACTATCGGTATTGGTTGCGTCGGCATCGTTTCCATATCCGGTATCTGTATAACCGCCATACAGACCGGGCATTTTACGTTTCGGCCGGCCATATCCTGTTTGACCCTTAATCCTTTCTGGCAACCCGGACAGTTGAAAGATATAATCTGTTCAGGACTCATATCATCTCCTTTATTGCAATCTAAGATTAACCCCCACAGTTTTTTCCTGACCGGCGCGGATAATTTTGACCTCCACGTTTTCCAGCTTGTCCCTGAGCTTGCCCAATGCCCGTTTCATCGTCCTGGATGAATTAATCTTCATCTTGGCTATTTCCACAATGACATCACCCTCGCAAAAATCTGCCTCCGCGGCCGGTGAATTTTGCGCTATGCCTCTAACAAAAGCGCCATTCGTATTCTGAATTTTCAAGTTATCCATAAACTGCTTGAGGTCTCCGTAGTTGTATGCGTTGGCCAGAGCTGGACTGATATCGCTCGTAACCAAACCCAGAGAAGGCCTTCTGACCTGGCCATCTCTGATAATTACATCCATAAGTGCCCTCGCCGTGTTAATCGGAATTGCGTACGAAATACCTATGTACGCGTCTGTTTTTGCCCCATATATCGCTGAATTAATACCAACAACCTCGCCCCGCAGATTAATCATCGGTCCGCCGCTGTTGCCGTGGTTAACAGCGACATCCGACTGAATACGTCCTTCCGTCTCCATAATCAAGTCCGCATCCTTATCCATTTCTCTCATAGCGCTGACCACGCCCATAGTCAAACTATATTTTAAGCCGAATGGAGTACCAATAGCAATTACAATATCTCCAACCTCAAGCTTGTTGGAATCACCCAACACCACCTGGTACAAGTCAGCCGGAGGATCAATAATCTGGATTACCGCAACATCCGAAGGACTCGGATCCGATCCAATCAACTTAGCTTTGAATTGGCGTTCGTCTTGAAGAATAACGGTAATTTCTGTAGCATTGGCGACCACGTGTTCGTTAGTTAAAATATATCCCTTTTTCTTGTCCACGATAAAACCAGAACCTTGACCTCCAACAGGTTTCCCATTTGATGGGTCTTTCCCTGTCATAAATATAATGACGGTCGCCGGAGAAACCGCTTTACCCACCAAAACTAATGACTTAGGCGTAAGCGTCGGCGAATCAGGCAAAGGCACGCTGGGCGGAGGCGCTGCCTTGCTTGGAGTTTTGGTTGTATCGGTTCCGCCCGGCTTGGCCGGCTTAGCCGGCTCGGCCCAAATAAATACTATAAACCCAAAAAGAACTATCAAAAACAAACTCTTTTTTATTAAAGATACCATATCACACCTCCTTGATTAAAACAAAATTTTCAGTTATCTTATATCAAATTTAATAAAGTGTCAATAAAATACCTCAAGATTAAGCAGGCACAATAACAGTATTCAGAACCTGTTTGAATCTGTGACTTAGCGCAAAGCCTCTTTTAGAGCCGGTTCGAACATATTGAGTTATCTGACTCTCCGGCCTATTCTAATAAAGAGTCGGATAAATTCAGAGTCATCAGGTTATTTGAAAAGACACTTTCACCTATAGTAATATACGGATGAGATGGGGGAATAGATAGAGAAAAATTGGAATCTCGTCAAAAAAGCCTGAATCTATACTAAAAATATCAAAAAAAACGATTCATGAGATCAAAAACACTTTCTTCTCCTTGTTAACACTACGAACCATTTTGGCAGATATGAGCTTAAATCTTCTGGATTTTCTTCAGCGTCCGCTGGTTTTGCACATTACCCGTATTTAAAGTAGACGCCGGCTCGAATAAAAGGATATGCGTTTCTTCTTCGGCAACAGGCCGATGTTCCACCCCACGCGGCACGACTATTAACTCACCTTCTTCAATCCATACGTGCCGCTCTATGAATTCCATCCGGAACCTGCCTTTGGTTACCAAAAACATCTCGTCTTCGTTTTCGTGGTGATGCCAGACAAACTCGCCTTTTAGCTTGTCTATCTTTACCTGCTGCCCGTTGAGCTCAGCCACAATGTATGGCTTCCAATATTCTTTGACTTGCTTGAACTTTTCCGCAACGTTTACCTTTTCCATAGAAACACCTCCTATTCAGATATAAAAATTGCAGCACTATCGCTTATCATATCTAGTGTGCGTTATTTTCCCCAAGTGTTGTTTATTCTTATCGGATCCGGGTGGTTTATTTAGAACTTGACGGGAAGCTAACGATCTACGTCACAGAGTTTACACCGCCTTTGGGCGAGGTTTTAAGTAAACTGGTCATCCCGTGCACTTTGTGCAGGGATAAGGGACAGTACGTCGCTTAGCTCCTACTGTCCCTATTATTTAATCATCCGGTTAAAACCGCAGAGCTTCCAGGCCAAGGCGCTGAGTTGGGCGCACATATTCTTTTTTGTCCGATGGCATTTGGAACAATCCGGCATTTTGCCTCCTTCGTCCACGTACCCGCGCACCTGGCAGTCCATGACCATCAATAAATAATTGTGGTTTTTGATGGCATTCTCCATCCCTTTATGGAACTTGTCATAGTTCTTTCGGACGTTCTTCCTGAGCAGTTTTATAATCGGCGTGTGGCAGCAGGGACGGTTGAGGCAGATGAATTTAACCCGGTCTTCGAACCCGGCCATGGGGATAGGTGTCATGTGCTTGCCGCATTCGGGGCATTTGACCTTGAATACTTTTTCGCTCATACGGATTTACTTATAGATAATCACCCGGTTTATGTCAAGCAACACGGCGTTTTGGCGGTCAGATTAAACAGCGCTGTCGAATCAGGGACGCCTGAGTATATCCGTCTTGCGGACAGTGCCCTCGATAACCAGCTTCAGAAGATGCGGGTGCTGCAGGAACAGGCCCAGCCGGCGGAATATCTTGAACGGCGCCCGGGACCGGAAATGGCGGTAGAGCTTTTCGTATGTCTGCTGAACGCCCTGCTCCAGTTCTTGCGCGGTCATAAGCTTGGGGACATAAACCGCATTTGCCCAGCCGTAGTGGGTGCGGTCTTTCCCGGGCAGGAGCCGGTTTTCCTGCTTTAACTTATCATATATTTTGGTGCCCGGATACGGGGTCAGGATATACAGATGCGCTTCTTCCAAGTCCATCTGCTTTATCACCTCAAGCGTCCGGTTGAATATCCGCTTGTCATCGTAATCGAACCCGAATATGAAAAATCCCACCGTGACGATGTTGTATTTATGGAACTTCCTGACCACGAACTTGTATTGTTCTATTTTATTCTGGCGGACGGCAGCCCATTCCAGCGATGATGGGTTAACAGTCTGGAATCCTATCTGGACGTTGAAACAGCCGGACTGCTTCATCCGCCTGAGAAGACGCTCGTTGCCGGCAATGTTCATCGGCGCCTGAACGGACCACGATTTCTTCAAGGGCGCTATCCGGTCGCACAGCTCGATGGCGTAATCTTCGTCGGCAAAGAGGTTATCATCCACGAAAAATACCACCCGTTGTTTCAACCGTTTCAGTTCTTCGTAGACCAGCTTGGTATCGCGCTTGCGGTAGGCGGCCCAGGGCATATTAGGCAAGTAACAAAAATTGCACTTATTGGGGCATCCCCGGGTAGCCTGGACCGTGGCCACCAGGTAATCCTCATTAAGCAAATCGCGCCGGGGAAAGGGCACGTCGTTCATATCAACCGGCCGCGGGTCATGGTAAATCCTTTTCAACCCGCCCTGGGCCGCGTCTTTGAGCAGTTCCGGCCAGACGTATTCGGCCTCTCCGATTACCACCGCATCGGCGTGTTCCAGGCATTCTTCCGGCAAAAGCGTCGGATGGACCCCGCCCAGGACGACTTTACTGCCCTGCTTGCGGAAATGCTCGGCTAGCCCGTAAGCCCGCTCGGAAGTGAATGTGGTAACCGTAATACCCACCAGGTCAAAACGCTCATTGAGCGGAATCTCTTCCCAGTCGTTGTCAATCAGCTTGACGTCGTGGCCTTCGCAGAGCGCGCCGATAACGGCGATATGGAGCGGCGTGAACTTTATCTTCTCCAGGTAACGATAAACACCGCCTTTAACAAACCATCTGGGCTTGATAAGAAGTATTTTCATAACCGGTCAGTGTTTCCCGGTTTGGCCGCCAGCCGGGCCAGTATCTTCAGCCGGGACCACAGCGACGGCGGCTGGAATATTTGGTTCCAGGGCTTGTTGTAGATGATGAATTCCAAGAATCGTGATACATTACGGTTATGGGTTTCTTCATGCTCGGAAACGGTGTGCTCGTCCTGCGGCTCAAAGAAACAAGACGGGTCCTCCGCCAGGTAGTCACCGGTCTGGTAATAAGCCAGCGCCCGGCACCCGGTGCAGGTGTGCTTATACCTGCAACGTCCGCATTTGCCTTTGAGCTTCGAACCGTCCCTCAGGCTGGCCATTATCGGGTTGGTTTCCATCAACTGCGACAACGGCTGGTTGCGGACGTTGCCGCAATCAAGCGACGTATCAAGCAGGTGGACGCAAGGCCCGACATCGCCCTCGGCTGACACGCCGATAAACCCGCGGCCGGCCTGGCAACCCAGATTAGCCAGCGGCATATCCAGCCCGCGCCAGCTCCGGGCCATAAACTCCGGCCCGGCGAAAAACGGCGTAAAACTGACGTAGCTGAGATGGTTATCCTTAAGGGCCGGATGGATTACCTGCTCCATATCGGACCGGTCGAAAGCCAGATGCTTGTTTTCCTGCCCCGCCCCGCGCGGCACGAAGGGTGAACGTATCATAGCGATATTGCGCGACTTGAGGAAATCAACCGTTTCGGCCAGCTTGGGCAGGTTTGATTTGGTCACCGTAACCAGGAAGAAGTATCCGATTTTATGGCGGTCGCACAGCTCAAGCAGTTTAAGTATCTCGGACGGCTTATCGGCCCGGGTCCGCTGATGGATGCCGTCGTCGATGGAATCAAGCGAGAACCCCATGGTAATCCTGTCGCCGGCGGCGCGCTTGATATCCTTGAGTAAATCGCCGTTGAGGCATTTGCCGTTGGTATTGATGAATGAATATAACCCGATGCTGTTATTGTAGCGGAGCATCTCCAGCGCGTCGGGCCTTAACAGGAACTCGCCACCCGAAAAAGCCACGGAACCGTTAGGGCAAATCTTCTTAACTTCGTCCAGGACTAAATGCTTAGCCTCGTCGGTAGTCAGCTCGCTTCGGGCCGGCCCGTCATCCGGCCTGCCCGGCCGGCGGGTCATGCAGTATGAACAGCTCAGGTTGCATTTTCGGGTCGTCTCGAAATAGCACAAAAAGAAATTGCGTCTCGTCATAATCCGGATGGCCTTCCCTGACGGGTCGGCCAATCCGCTCATTTCTAATTCATTACGGCGTTAATAATATTATTAGGTTATTATTCTAATCTAATCATGTTTTAAATAAAATCAATAAATATCCGATTTTGAGCACGGATTATCCGGCATTGCCCTGATAATTTCCGCATCGGTCCGACGGCTGTTCCTTATATACTATGCAGTTCCAAGTAAGTAACATGGTATATAAATATATTCTAATGGAACTGCATGCGGGGTGGTCTTGAGGGTGTCGCCACACCCTCCAAGGGGGTAACAGCCAGCGAGCATCCAGCGAATGGTCGCTGGCGCCATAGGGGCGTTAGCCCCTTTGGAATACAAAACTAAGTAAAAAACCATATGCCAGAGAAGTTACTTGGTTTTGCATAGGTTAAGGCGGGCATTTGGCGCAAACGGAAGTAAAAAGACTTGTTGAAAGGTATCGGTCGCCGCGGTCAGGGAAAATAACCACTATCGTACTGCCGGCGGGTGCGTCTTTGGCCGCTTCCATGGCTCCATACATTGCCGCCCCGGCAGACATCCCGACAAAAAGGCCTTCTTCCAAGACAAGCCGCCGTGTTGTTGACAGGGCTTGTTCATCATTGACCATTATTTTACGGTCCAGCTTTTTCGGGTCATAGATATCAGGCACGATGGATTCTTCCATATTTTTGAGTCCTTGAATCCGATGCCCTTTGACAGGCTCCACTCCGATTACCTGTATACGTGACGAATATTCCTTCAGGCGCCGGCCCGTGCCCATTACCGTGCCGGTTGTACCCATACCGGCTACAAAGTGGCTGACGGTTCCTTTGGTCTGTTCCCAGACCTCGCGGCCGGTGGTTTCGTAGTGCGCCAAGGGATTGGCTTGATTGCGGAATTGGTCAGGCATAAAATAAAGCTCCGGCGCTTGTTCAAAAATACGATGCGCCTCTTGAATAGCACCGTCCGTTCCTTCAGGCCCCGGAGTCAGGACCAGTTCCGCGCCAAACGCTTCCAAAACCCGGCGCCTCTCTACGCTCACGCATTGAGGCATTGTCAGTTTGGCTTTCAGCCCATAGACCGCGCAAATCATAGCCAAACCTATTCCGGTATTGCCTGAAGTCGGCTCCAACACTATTTTATCCTGCTTCAACAGCCCTGAAGCCAGGGCTTGTTTAATCATATAGTAGGCGATACGGTCCTTGACCGACCCGCCGGGATTATTGCCCTCGAGCTTGGCCAGGACCCTAACACGCTGATTGGGAACCAGCTTTTTGATTTCCACCAGAGGGGTATTCCCGATAGACTCCAAAAGGCTCATACACACATCCTTCACGCTAAAGTTAATAAAACCGCCTGAATTTGTTCCTAATCAGTTATAAACAAAACAGTTCTCTGTCAATAAAAACAACCCTGCTGTTTTTAGGCAGTATCGTCAGATGTGATAATGTGTGCTATTGAGCCAAACCGGATAGCTCGGCATTTCTTGACCTGAAACCGGACGAGAGCAAAACTTGGCGTAACCCATTGTTTTGATATAACCGCTGGATGAATAGAAAAAGAACAATGAAGTAAGGATTATATTCCCTAAATTGAGAATCTACCTAGCATTAATATGGAGGATATTTTACATATTCCGAAGAATGCCTGTGAATTTCGTGTGATTCAATTATGTATTTAAACATATCATCCGCAATTCCTTTGATTTTATCTGAATTTTCTACCCCTTTAACCCATTTTCCCGGGATTCCTTCAATGCCGAGAATTGTACCCAGAATAGCGCCGGTTATGGTACCAGTGGTATCACTATCACCTGAATGATTTACTGACGCTAATACTGCTTTATAATAATCACTGGGAAACTTCAGCGCACAGTATAAAGAAATCCCCAGGGCTTCTTCTCCAACCCATCCTTGACCAATCATTTCTATCGACTCATTGACGGGCTTTTTGCTGCGTGATAGTTTTTGAGCCAACTGGACCTTTTCCAACGTTTCTTCATTACCCTTGTGTTCTTTAAGTTTCTTGACGGCTAAGCTTACCGCACTGGGCAACGATTTACCTCTGGCTATATGTGAAATAACAAGAGCAAGGAATCCGGCTGATAAGTAACCGGATGGATGACCGTGCGTGATGGCAGCGAATTTAGCGCCTATTTCAAAGGCATTCTGCGGGGAACAGGACAAGCCTACCGGAGCAATGCGCATTACCCCGCCGGAGCCCTTGCTATCATTTATTTTCTCTTCCAGAGTCCCCATTTCACCGCTTTCTAACGCTTCAAGGCAGGTATGTCCCGGGCCCCTTGATTCGAACGGGTCAGATTGCCTTTTTAGCCATTCCAAATACCGTCTGTGCACAACCGTTGCAGAATTACAAATACCCCTATCTTTCCACCTTTGGTCGGCGCTGATGCAACCTTCGGCGGTCGCCAAGGCCATCTGGGTATCATCGGTATAACAACCGGCATTAAAACTACTCCATGACTTAAAATCGGTAACGCCTGTATTGCCGTACTTCTTTTTGATTTCATCCAAAGACATAAATTCTACCGGCGCGCCCAATGCATCGCCTATGGCCAGTCCTAACAAACAACCCTGAAATTTACTAGGTAAATCAAATATCTTTTTCATAATTTCACATTCCAAACACTATTCTGCTGTCCGTAAATGTTACCAGTAACCGGATGATTTGAAAGCCAATCAAGAAGCGATAATGCCTTCTGATCTTTTTCCTGTCCCTTGCAAAACGTCTCACAAACAGCCGAGCTTATATTCTGCCAAGTTGTTAAAGCAAATGTTCTTACCGATTGCTCATTCTTATTCCTCTCCATCAAGCGTTCCTTGAATCCCGTATAAAAAATCATATCTTGAAGATGATTTATATCGCCAATATGAATAAGATGAAAATCCCAATCTCTGAATGCACCTTCATCATCTACTAACACATTACCAAATATCCAATTTCTCATCAATTGGTAATATTTGTTACAAAAAGTCTCTACCCCATTTCGTTTGCCATCCTTGCTGTCTGGGGGTGCAACATTCTTAAAATATTTATCAATCGTTTGCCCAAATTTATTTTTCCAATAATCGCAGCCTATATCCTTAACATAGCGACATTTCTTTTCTTTAACAGAGAAACAAGGAGATGTCTTGGCAGTCAGTTTAGCATCAAGAAAAGTCAAGACTTTCTTACTTTTATTAATATGAACGGCATCTACTTCAGTATATTGTACCTTGGGACCTCGCCCCATATTTATCTTCCGTGGATGCTTTTCTAATTCTTCAATAGTTTTCCAAAGCTTATTTCGTTCTTCTTCATTATCAGGATACCTATCTTTTTTGTCATAAGGTACCCAAAACAGAACATCGCTGCCTTTTCCAAACCAAAGGCGAACTTTATCCACATACCTTACAGGTTGCCCACCGAGGAGAGGTTGTATATCCAAAGGAGTATTTTCCCCACGATTGGCAAACAAAATATTCAAACTCTCAAAAACTGTAAAAGTAACCAAGTCTTCGCTTCGTTCACTACAAAGGCGGCTTGAAATCTTTGTTTGACCGCCCACTGTTAGTTCTCTTCGTTCTTTTCCATCTATTTTTTCTTTTTTATCAGTTGATTGAACAATATTACCATTTTCATCCAAAGGGGCTTTTCTTGCCAGATCGGGATTAGCGCGTAATTCTTCAGCAAGCTTATCTGGAAAAACAGGACCACTACTATATTTAGTGCTTATTTGCTTATATTTGTTCCGGATACCATAAATTTCAATACTACCATTAGACCGTATTTTCTCTGCTTCCATTTTTCATCCTTTCTTATTACTAATTCATAAATAACTTTATCTTCTCCACCATAAACTGCAAGGTTTTGAGGGACTCATCCAACACACTAGCGTTTAGTCCGCCTTGATAAATATTGATATTAAGATTCAACTGAAACTCGTTCTGGACTATTTCCCCTCCGATAGCCACGCCTTGCGTTGCGCCGATGTTAAAAATCTTGTCCGCGTTAGCCCGGAACGATTCGATATTCTTAACCGGTATAATTTCGCTAACCTTGAACCTATGGTCATCCCACCCCTTATAGATACATCCAATTTTCCGACCATCACGCTCAATGTCATAATAGAACTCCAGCTCATCATTCACATCAAAATTCAACAGATTCAACCCCAAATATTCTGATAGCCGGCTTATATTGTCGGTATCCTTCATAAAGGCTTCAGCCTGAGCTACCTCATCTTCCACATCTACCCCAGATACATCACTATCTTGAGCCAGTTTAAATATCTGCCCCCTGTTTCCATCCCAATTTCTGTCATTAAACAACATATAAAATCTCCTTTCTTGGTTAAATATGCTCTATATTGAGTTTCGAGTTGGGATTATACCCAAATATCAACATAACGCGTTTCTAAACCTTATTAGGCCCTCCTATATATATAGCACGAAAAAATCGTGCCAAAACAATAGAAGAAAGATAGCTTTGGTCTAATTCCTCATTATATTAGTTTCCAGGCAGAGGGGGGGTGGGTAGGGTGGTAGATACCGGCTACCTTGGTCGCCGATATGGACTGCAACATAGGTGCTTGCCCATGGTTTATGAGATACTTACGGCCTGTAACATAAGCCATTAATCCCCGCAACATAAGCCCTTAACCCCTGCAACATAAGTCCTTAACCCCTGCAACATAAGCCATTGACCCCTGCAACATAAGCCCTTAGCCTCCGCAACATAAATCTTTAGCCCCCACAACATAAGTCTTTAGCCCCCGCAACATAAGCCCTTAACCCCTGCAACATAAGTCCTTAACCCCTGCAACATAAGCCCTTAGCCCCCGCAACATAAGCCCTTAGCCCCTGTTTTATAGAAGTCTGGGAGTTACCCTGAAGTTTTGAAATATGGTTATTGGTCCGATGACACACAACCTTCGGCGGTAACCCGCTAATTTAGCCCATTCCAAGGCATTGTTTCCGGTAAATATGCTCTCTTATAACCCAAAAACGAATTAAACGCACTTTCAGGCAGGGGGGTAGGTACCCTACCCCATGCCACCCTGTATATACGGTGATACCTCTCTGCATACACGGGAATACCTCTCCTGATACACGGGCATGCCTTTCCTGATACACGGTAATGCCTTTCCTGATACACGGGCATGCCTCTCCTGATACACGGGCATGCCTCTCTGCATACACGGTAATGCCTCTCTGCATACACGAAGATGGTAGTCTGTAAAGTAAAAATCAAAAACAGCCGTAATGAATCTGTTGGTTTTAGCGGTTAACGGCTTGTAACCGGCATAAAATCTGCATTTTTAGGCCGGGAAAGGGCGCTTCCATCCCTAACTTGAGGCTGTAGGCTCTAAACTTTGCCACTTTGCCGAAGAATAATCCCCCGCCGATATAATTTTGCACACCCAACATTGCTTTAGAATTTCTTGACTTTCGGGCGGGGGTTCGTATTATCGGGCTTTTGTTTGTTATGCCGGATACCGGTATCCTGTAGTTTCAATATCCGGATGAAAGTGAGTTTATGAACAAACTTATCTATCTTGATAATGCGGCGACAACATTCCCCAAACCGCCTGAAATATACGAGTTCATGTTTACCTTCTACCGCGATAACGGCGTGAATCCGGGCCGAACAGGCTGTGACCTGGCTCTGGAAGCGGAAAAGGTTATCCAGGAAACCCGGCAAATGCTGACCAAATTCTTCGGGGCAAAGGGCGATTATAACCGCCTGGTATTTTCTTATAATGCCAGCGATTCACTGAATACCATCATTAACGGCGTGACCAAAAAGGGCGACCATGTTATCTCGACCGTGATGGAACATAATTCCGTCATCCGCCCCCTGAACCACCTTAAAGCCGAAGGGAAAATAACCGTTGATTGGGCAACGGCTGATAAAAAAGGAGTTGTGGCCCCGGATGAAATAAAAAGATTGATAGGCAAAAATACCAGGCTGGTGATTGTCAACCACGGCTCGAACGTGGTCGGAAGCGTCCAGCCGCTCAAAGAAATCGGCGCTGTCTGCCGGAGCAAAGGGGTGTTATTTGCGGTTGATGCCGCCCAAACAGCCGGAATGGTCCCGATAAATATGGACCAGATGAACATAGACCTGCTGGCTTTTACCGGTCATAAATCTCTTTTCGGCCCGATGGGCATCGGCGGCATGTTCGCCCGCGAAGGCATTGATGTAAAACCGCTGCGCGTTGGCGGCACCGGCGTCCACTCGGCTAATCCATATCATCTGGAGGAATATCCCTGGCGCCTTGAATGCGGCACGCCCAATCTGGTCGGCATTGCGGGTTTGCACGCGGGCCAGAAATGGATAGCCAAACAAGGATTGGATAATATCAGGAAACACGAGATGCACTTAGCCCAAAAATTGGCTGACGGCATCCGCGAGATAAAAGGCGTGGTTGTTTATTGCCCGAAAAACTTGGAGAATCGTTTGCCGGTAATTTCTTTTAACGTTGACGGATTTGAATCGGCTGATGTGGGAACACAGCTTGATGTCGATTATAATATCGTTACCCGCACCGGCCTCCATTGCGCGCCCAAGGTTCACGAGCATTTCGGCACTATCAAAGCCGGCACGGTAAGGTTTTCCATCGGGCCCTTAAATAACGATACAGATATTGATACGGCCATAAACGCCGTAAAGGAAATAGCGAAAAGCGGTATCGAAAGAGCAGACAAGAACAAACTGGTCTACGAACCCTGCCTTGAGGCTTAGCCCGGGATGAGGAGAAGTTAATTATGCTGATTAAATTGCCCAGTGGCAAAGAGATTGAAGTTGACCAGGAAGGTTTCATGACCGATCCCAAGCTCTGGGACGAAGTGATTGCGGAAAACTTCGCCAAGCTCGAGGGCATTGAAAAGCTAACCGATGAGCATTGGGCAGTTATCCGCTACATCCGGACTTATTATCTGGAGCACGATTTGGCGCCGATGGTCCGGAATATCTGCAAGACCACCAGCCTGCCGTTGAAGAAGATATACGAAATATTCCCGGCCGGCCCGGCTAAGGGCGCCTGCAAGTGGGCCGGACTGCCCAAGCCTGACGGCTGCGTGTAATATTATGCATCCAATCCTTTATGTAACATCCGGTGCGGCAATCATCTGTATTATTTCGCTGGCCGCGATGCTTATCGACGCATTCCGCAAATACCGGACTGACCTGTCCGAACCCAGGGGCAGTAAAACCGGCGGGATTATCTATGCCTTTACGGCCGGGATGCTGCCCGGTTCCAAGGAAAGCATCTCCCATCACATCATCACCTATTTGGCCGGAATTATCCTGCACATCGGCGTATTCTCGGCGTTTTTATACAGCGCGGCTTATCCGCTGGTAACCAACCTGCTCTTCGGCAAAATTGCCAATTATTACGAAACCGGAATAACCATTTTCTACGTCAACTATTTTACGCCGGCAATGCTGGTGCTAATACCGACCGGCCTGGCCTGCGGGCTGGGACTGCTGGTAAAAAGAATAGCCTCGCCGCGGATGAGGTATATCAGCTCGCTTGACGACTACTTTTCCAATATCCTGGTAAACCTGTTCCTGGCATCAGCCGTGTATTCCGTTTTACAGCCCGGCTCTTACATAATGTATTATATCGAGACGGCAGTGCTGTTGTATATCCCGCTGGGCAAACTGAAGCACTGCGCCTTCTTCTCCGCCACGCGGATAATGTTCGGGATATTTTACGGTCACCGGGGCATATTGCCAAAAGCTAACAATAGCTAACTATGGAAGAAAAGATTATTGACTTCAAGAAAGCCCTGGCCAAGCTGGACGCCCTGCTGGACGGCAAGATGAGCGTTTATATGAATGCCTGCGTCCATTGCGGGCTGTGCGCCGATACCTGCCATTATTCGCTGGCTAACCCGGACGACCCGGCTATGCTGCCGGCCGCAAAGATAGAACAAATCACCTCCATCTACCGGCGCTACCATACCCTGCTGGGCCGGATGATTCCTAAATGGACCGGCGCCCGGGAGCTGGACCAAGAGCGTGTGGAAAAACTCATTGACGCGGTCTTCGGCCGTTGCACTATGTGCGGCCGGTGCGGGTTGAACTGCTCTATCGGGCTTCACGCCGGACAGATTATCCGGGCGGCCCGGACAATCCTGGCCGAGGTCGGTTTGGTGCCGAAATCGCTCCAGTCAACAGTGGATACGGCCGTCAGGACAGGCAATAATATGGCCATCAGCGAAAAGGATTTCGTGGAAACTATAGAATGGCTTCAGGACGACCTGCGCCTGGAGACCGGCGTTAAGGCAATAACCATCCCGCTGGATAAATCCGGCGTTAATATCCTTTATACCCTTAATCCGCGCGAGCCGAAATTCTTTCCTCTTTCCATTACCGCGGCGGCCAAGGTGTTTTATGCGGCTGGCGAGAACTGGACGCTCAGCCGTAAGAATTTTGACGTTACCAATTACGCCATATTTTCCGGCAACGACGCTGAGGCGCGCGAGATTTCATCACGCCTTATCAAGGAAGCAAAAAATCTCGGCGCTAATAAACTGGCATTAGCCGAATGCGGGCACGGCTTCCGTTCCACGCGATGGGAATTGGCTAACTGGAGCAACCAAAAACTGGGCGTGGATGTCCAGAGTGTACTGGAGATTTTCGCCGCTTATATCAAAGAAGGCCGGCTCAAGCTTGACCCCTCAAAGAATTCCAAACGCGTAACACTCCACGACCCCTGCAACCTGGTCCGCAACGGCGGCGTGATTGAAGAACAACGCTACATCCTTAAACACGCGGTTCAGGATTTCGTGGAGATGATTCCTAATCGCAAACAAAACTTCTGCTGCGGCGGAGGCGGCGGGATGCTGGCAATGGGCGAATATAAAGAACGGCGCATCAAGGCCGGTAAAATCAAGGCAGACCAGATACGCGCTACCGGCGCCAAAGTCGTAGCCACACCCTGCCATAACTGCATAGACCAGCTGATGGAGCTCAATGACCACTATAAACTCGGCGTGGAAATAAAAACCGTCTCCGAAATCCTGGCCGAAGCGGTAATCCTGAATAAACCTTGACGCCGGTATCCGCATACTAAAAGGGATGAGACATCTAACATTTGGCTTGACATCATTGTTTTATCTGTTATTGTTATAACTATGCCTGAAATCTGTAGGTTTTTAGGGATTATTATTGCGATATTTTATGATGACCATAATCCGCCGCATTTCCATGCGCGCTATGGCGAGCATAAAGCGGTGATTAAACTTGACGACCTAACGATTTTGGAAGGCGTTTTACCGCCACGGGTTTTGGGGCTGGTGATAGAATGGGCGTCTTTGCATAAAGAGGAGCTGGCTAACGATTGGAATATGGCCCGGGATGGGAAACCGTTGTTGCCGATAAAACCATTGGAATAGGAAATAAATATATGTATGATGTCAAAAATGTCAGGTATTTAAACGGCTATAAACTTGAACTGACCTTTGAGGATGATGCAAAGGGAATTATTGATTTTCATAATCATATCAAAAGAGGCGGCATATTTGCCCGTCTGGCTGACCAGTCGTATTTCAGGCAGGTTTATGTGAATAATGACCTGGGCACATTATGCTGGCCTAACGGAGAGGATATTGCGCCTGAAACACTCTACAACCTTGCCACCGGAAAAACACTTCCGAAATGGATGAAAGAGGAAGTTACTGTAATTAAGTAAAATATCCCCGGAATTAGAAAACTGATTTATCCGATTAATCCGTTAAATCCGCTTACTAAAGGTATGAAACATTTTTATTCTCCTGCTGACATTCCAACGCCGACCCGCCCGGATGAACCGTTCGGACAGGTGGCGGAAACGCCCGGTGAATACCCGTTCACCCGTGGCATCCATCCGACTATGTACCAGGGCCGGCTCTGGACTATGCGCCAGTATGCCGGGTTCGGCACGGCCGAGGAAACTAATAAGCGCTATAAGTTCCTGCTCCAACGCGGACAGATAGGGCTGAGCATCGCCTTTGACCTGCCTACCCAGATGGGCTACGACTCGGACGACCCGATGAGCAATGGCGAGGTGGGCAAGACCGGCGTGGCGATTTCTACGCTGGCAGATATGGCCACGCTATTTGACGGCATCCCGCTGGACAAGGTCAGCGTCTCTATGACCATCAACGCCACGGCGCCGGTTCTGCTGGCTATGTATATCTGCCTGGCACAGAAACAGGGCATCGCGCTGGACGCCTTGAACGGCACCGTCCAGAACGATATTCTCAAGGAATACATCGCCCGGGGCGCGTATATCTTCCCGCCCCAGCCGTCCATGCGCCTGAGCATAGACCTGATAGAATATTGCCTCAAGAATATCCCTAAATGGAATTACATCAGCGTCAGCGGTTATCATATCAGGGAAGCCGGTTCTACCGCGGCGCAGGAGGTAGGGTTCACGCTGGCCGACGGGATTGCTTATGTGCAGGCGGCGCTGGAACGAGGGCTGGATATCCAGGAAATCGGACGGCGGGTGTCGTTCTTCTTCAATGCCCATAACGACCTGCTGGAAGAAGTGGCCAAATACCGGGCGGCCCGGCGGCTCTGGGCTAAAATTATGGTTCGGCTGTTCGAACGTAGTGAGTTACAGCCGACCATACCTGGCAGTAATTCGCTCCGCTCAAACTGCCAGAGTATGAAAGAACGGCTCAACTGCATCGACCCGCGGGCGATGATGCTCCGGTTCCATACCCAGACAGCCGGTTGCACCCTGACTGCCCAACAGCCGGAGAATAATATAGTTCGCGTATCGTTGCAGGCCATGGCCGCGGTGCTGGGCGGAACGCAGAGCTTGCATACCAATTCCTTTGACGAGGCACTGTCACTGCCCACCGAGCATGCCGCAATGACGGCACTGCGCACACAGCAACTGCTGGCCTATGAATCAGGCATGCCGGCTGTGGCTGACCCGCTGGGCGGTTCGTATTATATTGAACATCTGACCGGACAGATAGAAAAACAGGCTCAGGATTATATCAATCATATAGATAAACTGGGCGGCGCGGCTAAGGCTATTGAGCAGGGCTACCAGACCCGTGAGATTTCCAACAGCGCCTACGAATACCAGAAATCCATAGAAGAACAACAGCGTGTGATTGTCGGCGTGAACAGGTACCAAGACGAGTTGAGCGGCCGGGACCAGCCGGTCAAGGTTAAATACCTTAAGGTTTCTCCGACCACCCAGAAAAAACAGGTAAATAACATTGCCGGGTATAAGAAAAAAAGGGATAATGCCCGGGTGACTGCGGCCTGCCGAAAACTGGAAGCCGCCGCCCGGCAGACTAAAGATAACCTGATGCCGTTAATTATTGATTGCATCAAAGCCGATGCAACATTGGGCGAGATATGCACGGTCTTACGAAAAGTATTCGGGGAATATCGGTCACAAGCAACCAGGTTGTAGCACGTTAATATGTTACAGAAAATTGACCATATCGGCATCGCGGTAAAAGACATCAACGCGGCGCTGGTTTTTTACCAGCAGGGTTTGAATCTTAATCCGCATATAGAAGAAGTGCCGGCCATGAAGGTCCGGGTGGCAAAGCTAACGGTGGGCGAGAGCACTCTGGAGCTTATTCAACCGCTGACCGGCGAAGAAGCCGTAACTAAATTCCTGGAGAAAAAGGGCGAAGGAATCCACCATATCTGCCTGAAGACTGATAACGTGATGGCTTTGACTAAAGAAATGATTGATAAAGGGTATAAACCGGTTTACCCGGAACCCAAGGTTGGCGCCGGCGGGCATAAGGTAAATTTCCTCAGTCCCAGGGATACATTCGGCGTGCTGATAGAAATATTGGAGTAAAATCCTAAATCCTAATAACTCGATATCAAATAAATCTGGACAAATCAATTAAGAATATCTAAATTCACAGATTAGTTATTGTTTAGTATTCGGGGCGTGGCGCAGTCTGGTTTAGCGCGCTTGCTTGGGGTGCAAGAGGTCGGTGGTTCAAATCCACTCGCCCCGATTTGTTTATTTCGGTGTGGTCGGATTCTGCAATCCCTTGACTCCGTATTTTTCATAAACCGCCCGCCAAGCCCAGATTATCCGTTCGGTAAACCCAAAGCGGTATGCAATTGTCTTAACCGTCATCCCCCGGTGTGAAGCCAAAATAGTCCGCCCCCGAATGGACGCCCGGACATCACCGCCCGGCTTTTCATTCCTACTGATAAAACTCGTTAGTTCATCGTACTGCTCCGGGGTAAGCTTCATAAACGAGGCTTTACGCGGCATAAAATACCCCTTAAAAACGTAAACGGATTAAACTGATTTACCGGGAATTTCGTTTTTTATTCAATCAGTTAAATCAGCTTACTTTAGGTTTTGAAACCTGAATCATTTTCAGTATTCACTGTACCTTGTGAACACCTTCAGTCACGATTTTGTGCTCAAAATCCGGCTGACAGGGAGGTATCCCCGGTTAGTAAACCCCTTCTCCCCCCACTGCCATACGCTATCCCCCACCCTGCCATAGGTTACCCCGGTACCTGCCTATGGCAGTCCCCCTACCTGCCATTGGTATAACCCCACACTACGATAGGTACTATCCCCCACTTCAATAGGTATACCCGATCACTGCCATACGTATTACCCCCCACTACCATAGGGATACCACCCTACTACATATGGATACCCCCTACCCTACCAGTGGATACCCTGGTACCTACCATAAGCATCCCCCTTACCTGCCGATGGCTCCCCCCCTATAATGCCTATGGCATACCCCTACACTACCATATACACCGGAAGGGGTATCCCACCCCCAAGCTTTTTTTGATGGAATTTTCAGCCGGATTTGTTATAATTAATCTGCGTCCCTCGGGAATACTCGGGACCTACGGTAATCTGTGGTTGCTCGGTAATAAATATGGCCGCGCTGATTACTCCGCCAATTGCCAGCCGACAGTGGTTGGATCCTTTGCCGGCCATTGGAGCACCGGTTCTGCTTTGGTATCTTTAACGTAAATTTTACCTTCTTCGTTGACGATGAATGTATAAACCAAAAAATATGTATCATATTTTCCCGGATAGATGACAAAGGCAAATTTGGTCGGGTTGGCGGCCTTGATTCTATTTGTGCCCACCTCATTCTGGTTATATGGAATACCGTTCTCATCTATCAACATCGCCCGGAAAAGGTAACCTGATGTAGGTGTAATAATCATCGGCGGGTTTTCCCAGTTTTCTATTCCGGGTGATTGGCCGAATGTGCCGGTAAAAGCCGGCCGGGCATCTGCCCGGGCAAATGATCTATCAATATATCCAATCTTGGTCTGATTATCCGACCGATACATCCGGTGCAGGCACGACACATCATAGGTCCAAAAATCCTTGATGCCGTTACCATCGGCATCTGTCTGTCGCCAGATGGCCTCCTGGCTAACTATCATTTTCAATCCGTAGATAGCATCCGCGGCCGGGTGGAGATGGTTATGACTTAGACTCATAAGTAATGGCAGGACACCCAGTGCGGATATAATTGCCAGAATTAACGATGATGTAATAACGATTTTTTTGGTTTTCCTTATGGCCATAAAATTAGCCAATATGGGAATAAGTGTTGTAATAAGGATAATTACAGGAAATACAACCGCGCCGATACCGCAAATCAGGTAGTCTTTTTCCTGGTATAACCAAAAGTAAGGATTATCAAAATAACTATATACAACTGTAGCACCGGCCAAAAAGCTGATTACAGATAATATCCCGATTATCCATTTCATAATATCATCCTTTACTTTCCACTGATGATATAAATCCCCGTGCCCCGCCAGTTATCCAGAAACTCCTGTTTGCTCCAGTTCTTTGTCCCGCACAACGGGTCGGCAATAACAACCTTTTCTTCGGAAGCGCTCATAACAACTACCATATGGTTAATGAACGGCGGCGTCCATTTGACATTAACTATGCAGGGTACACCCAGGCGCTTGAGCGTTTTCCAGGACATCTCGCGGATATCGGTGGTGAGTCTTTTAGCGGATGCCTTATAAGCCACAGCCCGGGTAAGCTGGACCATCTCGACGCCCAAACGTTTGCGGGTATGGGAAAGATAAGCCATCTCCACTTCGGTCGCCTCAATGCCCCACCATTTCAGGAGCGTCACGGCGCTGGCCGCGCCGCAGGTGTAACCGGTGGACTGCATGCAAACACCGTCCTTGGTAACCCTGAAGGCCGATTGTTTAATATTTTGGCCCGGATAAATCCACTCCACCCGGTACAATCCATAAACGAATACCAGCCCGGCAATGATAGCCAGCTCCATAGGTAGCCATCGGGTCTTAGTGCGTCGGATAGTAAACCCGAAGAATAGCATCGCAAAGGGAATGAAGCTGACTACTTCGGTAAAAGGATAAATGAATAGGGGTATGAGCCGGTATTCCCATTCCGGGTAGTAGCGAAAGACTACGTAAAGAAGTATCACCGCCTCTGAGATAATAGCCGCAACCATAGCCCATCGGCTCTTGGACGGCCCGACATACCGCCAGCCGGCATAGAACCCGGCAAGGGATAGCAGTATCAGCAATGTAAAGTATATGTATTCCATATTTTTAGCCACACATTCGTGGAATTTATCCTGAGGCACGTAGGACTCAGTGCAAGCAGATTACACAGATTTAATTCTATTTATTCCGCCACAGCCCAGAGTTTACCGCCCGGGCCTTTGACCTTGGTCGGGTCGCTACCGGGCCATTTCAGCACCACCTTGTTGGCATCACTGCCAGGGTTAATAAAGTAAATAGTGCCACCTTCATTCACGATAAAAGTATCTACTCCTGATATTCCATATGATGACGGATATGCGACAAAGGCAAATTTGGTAGAATTGCAGGCCTTGATGCCTTTTTTGCCAACGGGATTCTGGTTATACGGCTCGCCGTTTTCATCCAAAAGCATCGCCCTATAGTAATAGCCGCTTTTGGCTGTGGTAGTATAGGTCACGCTTAATGTCGGCCAGTATTGTATATCCAGCCCATTCCAATTACCTATAGCAAATGGTGAAGGGTTATTGCGGCTGTAGGCATCAACATCTGATCTGGCAAAAGAGATATCAATAAATCCAACCTTGGTTTTGCCATCACATCTATAAAACCGGTGTAAACAAGAGACATCCAGCGTCCAGTAATCTTTGATGCCATTGCCGTCAGCATCGGTTTGCCTCCATATCGCTTCCTGAGAAGCCAGCATCTTTAGGTTACTTATAGCACCAATCTCACTATGAATAATACCAGAATGCCGTCTATAAATAACATCTTCTACAAACAAGTATCCCCAAACTAACGCCCCTAATGCAATAACTGTTAATATTATCCTATTTGTGTCCATTTTTGCCCTCCTATTCCGCGCTCTCCCTGCCCCGTTAGAATCGTACCTCTAACGGGGTGAATACCTCTGTGGCTAATAATTCTATTTCTCCTTATTCGATTTAATCAGTTTATTAAGTTTCTGGGTATCCGAAAATATCTGGGTGAAGCCGCATTTGGGGCAGGTGCGCGCCTCGATATTGACGTTGCTTTCCAATAATGTAAAGAACTTGGTCTTGACCGGCTTGAAATAGACCTTGCCTGTGCCGGCAATACTGCCGGGTATTAGGACGGAATGCCCGCAGGCCACGCATTTGGTGCCGTATTTCTCAGCCTCCTTGTCGCCGGTATATTTGGTTATCATCAGGTCCAGGTCTTCCTTACGGAAACGGGTGGAATCGCCGACCTTGAAATACGTCAGCTTGCCGTCCTTCATCCAGCGGAATATGGTCTGCTCGCTCACATCCAGATGCTCACAGGCCTCGCGTATGGAATACCAGTCTTTGCCCGTTACCATCTCGGGCGCCATCATAACGGCCTTTTCTACCATAAAACCATCCTCTCTTCATATCTCCATTTTATAGTCTATTACTATCATTTACTATCACTAACTACTAATATAGCCATAAAAAAGCCCCTGTCAAGGAAAATATGATATTTTTGTGCAAGTTTTTTAGACACGGATAGGAAGGGGGTATCCCGCCCTTATCGGGAAACTTACTTAGAGCCTCTAACAAAATGAGGATTCTATTGAACCTTTAGCAATCCCCCTCCCTTTGGCGTCACCGCGCCATGGCGCACTGCGTTCACAACCCAGATGGGAAGGGCAAGGGGAGGGTGAACATAAGATAATTTCCCCTCACCCTACCCTCTCCCACGAGGGGAGAGGGTTTATAACTTCATTTTGTTAGACGCTCTTATTCTTTGCGTTCTTTGCGCACTTTGCGGTGAGCGAGTGAATGAGCCGTTTGACCAGCGCCAGCGCCTGCGTTTTGGTCCTGACGCTATTCTCCAGCTGGGCTTCTTCCACCTTATGCAATAATTCCGAAAATATCGGGCCGGGCTTGAGCTTGAGCTTTATCAGGTCATAGCCGTTTACCAGCGGCTTGGGTTTTAACTCTTCTTTCGAATACTTCTTATAGAGCCGGACGGCTTTATGATACGGCTTAAGGTCCATGTCGCTGGCCAAGCGGTCGGCCCGGTGGAGCTCATTAAGCCCCGGATATGCCGGGTGAATGAAAAGCTTTTTCAGGGTGCTCACCCGCATCTTATCGATATCCTTGAAAACCAGGTGCTTGCTGATAATCCAGGTTATGGTTTCTATCTGGGCGTTGGACAGCTTTAATCTTCTGCAGATACGTTCAGCCATCTCGGCGCCGACCCGCTCGTGTTCGTGGAACCTGATGCGGTCGGTTATCATAAACGTGCCGGGCTTGCCGATATCGTGGAGCAACGCCGTCAAAGCCAGGTCAAATGACGGCTTACGCAGGTGTTTAAGCACCTTTAATGTATGGACGTAAACGTCACCTTCGGGGTGGAACTGGACCGGTTGCTTGACCCCGCGCATCTTAAGGACCTCGGGCAATATTTCCTTAAGCAGTCCGGATTCCCTGAGCATTTCTATGCCCTCGGCTCTGAGTGGAGAAATAATAGTCTTTTTCAATTCCTCGCGTATACGTTCGGCTGAAATGCCTTTTATCCGGCGGGCTAATTTCTTGATGGCCGATTTGGTTTTGGGCTCAATCTTGAACCCCAGCTGGCAGGCGAACCTGATAGCCCGGAGCATCCGTAATCTGTCCTCATTGAACCGTTTGGCCGGGTCGCCGATGGTTTTGATAACTTTTGCCCGGATATCTTTTTTGCCGTTGACCAGGTCAACCAGTTCTCTTTTTATCGGATCATACAAAAGCCCGTTAATGGTAAAATCGCGCCGGGCCACGTCATCATCGCGCCGGGTGAATTTAACGCTGTCCGGGCGGCGACCGTCGCTGTAAGCGCCTTCGGTCCGGAAGGTGGTGACCTCTATAGCCACAGATTCCGCTGATTTACCCGGCTTACGCTGGATGGGCGCGAGAACCATACTCTGGCAGTTTGAGTGTAGCGAATTACTGCCAGGTATAGTCGGCTGCAACTTCACAGGCAGCCGAACTATGATAACCCCGAATGCCTTGCCGATGGCCAGCGTTTTGGGGAACAGTTTAATGACTTCATTGGGCCGGGCGTTGGTAGCCACGTCATAGTCCTGTGGAACCCGATTCATCAGCCGGTCGCGCACGCAACCACCGGCAAAATAGGCCTGATACCCCCTGGACTGCAGGGTTTTGACCACTTCCAACGCTATTTTATAAAGGTTATCCATTTTATTGTCAGCCAGCCCACCCTCGGCTTCGCCTCGGCGAGGCCGGGGAGGCTGATCCCTGCCCGCCGGCAGGCGCGGCGCCTCAGGCGAAAATTCCTAATGAAACTAACGATGTCCCTTCAATATGTTTTAGTCTTTCAAATCGCTTATCATGTCCTGTATATAATTCATTCAGCGCTTTATTGACTTCCTCCATAATATAATCATGCCATAAAATCAATCCTTTTCCATCATTTAATAATTTCATAGCTACAGAAGTATCATTTAACACATATTCATAGGAGTGGGAGCCGTCTATGAATATAAAATCTATTGTGTTAAAATATGGGCTGAAATCAAACGTCGCCGAGTCCCCATACAACTGGGTTATTTTATCGGCATAGGGCTTGCTAATATATCTTGAACCTGAAGTTTTTTTATCAATATAAAAACGATCCCCATAAATAATCGGCAGTTTTGTAGAATACAATTCGCTTGACGGAAGGTCTAAGGTATAGAGTTTTGCTCCTTCGGAACAATTGGCCGCCATATTTAATGTGGTTCGACCGTCAAAAGTGCCTATTTCAAAAATCTTTCCGGGCTTGTGTATTCTAATCAGCTTATTGAGGACAATGAGCTCTAACAAAGACACATTACCCGCGATGGCAATAGGCTCTTGAATCGAAATAGTCGTATCATCTGAAGCTATTTCAGTAAGTTTAATAGTTGGAATAATATGGCTGATTGCTTTTTTGGGCGAATATCCGAAATGGGCACAAATCGTCGTTAAAAGAGGGTAATTCTTGTAGTTAAGAAAGCCTATTGAAAATAAATATAAGCAGGATATCGCTGCGTAAAAATACCTCAATATAAAAATAGTGATTTTATTCATACGGCAATTTATCAAATAGTATATCGGCTAAATTATAAATCAAGACTTTTAAAGCTTGTCGATTGCGGACTGTCCCGTTTTAAGAGCTGACTTTTTACTTGATATCATCGTTTAGTTTTGTAATCTTAACCATATGTGGTTCCGAAAAATCGTTGATAATGCAAGACAGTTCTTGAGCCAAGGGCTTACCAAACAGCTTAAAATCAGCCTGGCCGCCGTTATTTACCTGATGACTTGCTATACATTATTAAGACTAGGATTCCTGATATCAAATCACGAATTCTTCACAGAAGCCGGCTGGGGCGAGATTATAAAATCATTTATCTACGGCCTGCGGTTTGATTTATCGGCCTTGCTGATGATAAACGGCCCGTTATTATTGGTTTACAACCTGCCCATAAACTATCTGCGCCGGAGATGGTGCCAAACGGCTATACTGGTTTTATTCTGGTTTTCAAATCTGTCATTCATAGGAATAAACCTCGGGGATTACGGATATTTCGCCACTGCCCAGCGGCGGCTGATGTCGGAAATCTATATGATGTTCCTGGATATAATGAAGATGCTGCCCAGCATGATAACGGATTTTTACTACCTTTTTATCGCTCTGGCAGTCGGCGCAGGCGTATTTGTCTGGACTACTTGGCTGCTGTTCAGAAAACTTAACCGCACCGCCCAAGACAGCCATAATTTCCGCAGCCGGCTGGTACATTTTATCATCATCGCATTCCTGCTGATGCCCGGGGTCAAAGGCGGTTTCCAAACCAAACCCATCCGCCCGGCTCACGCGTTTTTCTCCCCGCACCGCGCGGTAGGCTACCTGACCTTAAATTCGTCATTCACGGTCATTAAAAGCATATTCCAGGCCAGCGTGCCGGAATACAAATTCATGCCTGAAACTGAAGCGTCAGCCGAGGTTGATCGTATACTCCGCAATCCCAATGAACAAGCGCTTGACCCACGATATCCATTCCTGCGCCAGATAAAATATGCCGGTCCGCCCAGCAAGAAAAATATAGTCGTTTTTATAATGGAAAGCTGGACTGCTGATTTTGTCGGCTGCATATCCGGCAAAGAACCGTCATCAACGCCATTTTTTGACAGCATTGCCAAAAAAGGAATGCTGTTTACCAACTTCCTGGCCACCGGCCACCGGACTATCGTGGCGGCGCCGTCGGTACTGGCCTCAATACCGGGATTTTATTCCAACTCCGGCGCAGGCAAAAAGAATTCATTCATAGAATCACAGTCCGAGGTAAACAATTTTATCGGGATGGGAAGCGTTTTAGCCAGGCAAGGTTATACCACCTCGTTTCATCACGGAGCCAATACCGGCGCACTGGGGCTGGATATCTACACCAAGCTGGCCGGTTTCCAACGCTACTACGGCAAGCAAGACTACCTAAACCTGACTGACGCTTCACAGGACGCGGTCTGGGGCGTCTGGGACGAAGAATTCTTCCTGGATGCCCGGAAAAGGATGGATGATTTCAAGCCGCCTTTCTGCTCGGTGATATTCTCACTGACCTCGCACGAACCGTTCAGAGTTCCTCCGCACCGCCAAGCATTATTCGATAAATACACCGGCGAAACAAAATTCCAGAAGGTCCTGCGCTATACTGATTACAGCCTGGAACAGTTCTTTAAAGCCGCTCAGGACAAGCCCTGGTTTAAAGACACGGTTTTTATTATCACCGCAGACCACGCCTCGCATTCAGCGGTCAATGATTTCTACTCCTGCTTCCACATACCGCTTTTGATATACTCGCCCGGATTTATCAATCCGGCCAAGCTGAACAGCGTTGGTTCGCAAGTCGATATAATGCCCACTATTTTGAATATCCTCGGCATTTCCGCCATACATGCGTCTATGGGCACTGATTTGATTACTATGAACAAATCGCACTATTCCGTGGTCAGTGACGGCACCAGATACGCCATCTTTTCCGATAAGTTCGTCCTGCTTAACGACCTGGAAAAAGACATAGGGCTTTATGATTACCGCGCCGACCCGATGCTCAGTGATAACCTCCAGCCAAAATATCCGGATGAGGCCCAATATCTCAGGCGCATTCTCCTGGCATACATCCAGTCGGTATCCATGGCTATTTCCCATAACCGCATCTGCCGGGAAAAAGACCTTAAATAAATTAATATTTCGGCCGCAAACCGATTTCGGAAATCCTTGACACCCCTGATTAATTTTATAGATTAAGCGGTAGTTGGCATCAAAAGCCAAGGGTCTTTTGATGCCTTTCGTTATTATTATCAACCCGCTTTAAAGGAGGCTAATATGGGTATAAGAATCGCCATCAACGGTTTCGGCCGGATAGGACGCCATGTATTTAAAGCCATGTCCAAGAGACCCGAGTTCGAAGTCGTGGTCATCAACGACCTCTCGGATGCCAAGACGCTGGCCCACCTCTTGAAGTACGATTCCATCTACGGCAGGTTCGACGGCACCATCTCCGTAAAGGAAGGCGCTTTCATCGTCAACGGCAAGGAGATCAAGGTGATTGCCGAGAGAGACCCGTCCAAGCTGCCCTGGGGCCAGAATAATGTCGACTTCGTAGTCGAATCCACCGGCGTGTTCACCAAGCGTTCCGACCTGGAAAAACATCTGGCCGCCGGGGCCAAGAAGGTGGTGCTGACCGCGCCGCCAAAGGAACCGGTCGATGCCGTCGTGGTTATGGGCGTAAACGAGGATAAGCTCAAAAAGGAGCACAAGATATTTTCCAACGCCTCCTGCACCACTAACTGCCTGGCGCCTTTGGTAAAAATCATCAATGACAACTTCGGAATCACCCGCGGCTTGATGACCACTATCCACGCTTACACCAACGACCAGTCGGTGACGGATTTAATCCACAAGGACCTACGGCGCGCCCGGGCGGCGGCAATTAATATTAACCCCACCTCGACCGGCGCCGCCAAGGCCATCGGCGAAGTCATTCCGGAACTGGTCGGCAAGCTCAATGGCGTAGCTATCCGAGTCCCGGTGCCAACCGGCTCGCTGGTCGACCTGGTGATTGACGTCAAGAAGGATGCCACCCCGGCTGATATCAATAAGCTTTTCAAATCCGCGGCTGAAGGCAGGATGAAGGGCATCCTCGAATATACCGAGGACCCGATTGTCTCTACGGATATCATCGGGAATACCCATTCCTGCGTGTTTGATTCCCTGTTAACCATGGTAATAGACAAGAATCAGGTCAAAGTATTCGGCTGGTACGACAACGAATGGGCTTATTCTTACAGGATTGCCGATATCATCGCTTACGCCAATAATTTGAAATAGCGCAGATTAGCACGGATTGAATATACAGATGGGCACAGGTTAGGTACCCTATCTTGTGCCCATCAGCAATAATAAAGGAAGGTATTATATGGCTAAACTAACCATTCGCGATATACCGATGGCCGGCAAACGGATTCTTACCCGGGTCGATTTTAACGTCCCCCAGGACGATAAAGGCAATATTACCGACGATACCAGAATCAAAGCGACTTTGCCGACCATAAATTACATCATCGCCAATAACGGCCGGGTGGTGCTGATGTCGCATCTGGGCCGGCCTAAAGGCAAGGAAGATAAATTCAGGCTTAACCCGGCGGCCATCATCCTGAGTAAACTGCTCGGCAAACCGGTCACCAAGCTGGATGACTGCATCGGGTTGAACATAGAAAAAGCCGTGTCCAAAATAAAGGACGGCGAAGTAATTCTTCTGGAAAACCTCAGGTTCTATGCCGAGGAGGAAAAGAACGACGATGATTTCTCCAAGAAACTGGCCTTCCTGGGCGATGTCTACGTCGACGACGCCTTCGCCTGCGCGCACCGGGCCCACGCTTCCATCGTCGGCGTAACCAAGTACCTTAAATCAGCGGCCGGGTTCCTGCTGGCCAAGGAAATAGAATACCTTACCCGGGTGGTGGAATCACCCGACAAGCCTTATGTGGCCATTCTGGGCGGCTCGAAGGTCTCGGATAAGATTGCCGTGATTGATAACCTGATTCAAAACGTCAATACGATTCTTATTGGCGGCGGCATGGCATACACCTTCCTTAAAGCCCAGGGCAAGAATATCGGGTCATCCAAACTGGAAAAAGACAAAATCGACGTGGCTAAAAATATCCTCAAGCACGCCAAGGAAAAGAAAGTGGAAATAGTCCTGCCCATCGACCATCTGGCGGCGGACCATCTCGAAGCAAAATCCAGAATCAGGGTGGAAAAGGACTCAATTCCCGACGGCTGGTACGGCGTTGATATCGGACCCGAAACCGTCAAGCTGTTTATCAGCAAGCTGCAATCGGCCCGGACCGTCATATGGAACGGACCGTTGGGCATATTCGAAATCGATAAATTTGCCGAAGGCTCGCGCTCTATCGCATTAATGCTGTCCGGACTCAAGGCCATAACCGTGGTGGGCGGCGGAGACACCGCCGCGGCCGTAACCAAATTCGGCCTGGCCGAGAAATTCTCCCACGTTTCCACGGGCGGCGGCGCATCGCTGGAGTTCCTCGAGGGCAAAGAACTGCCGGGCATCGCGGCTCTGACCAACAAATGACTTATAACCCAAACCCTTTAAGGGCTCTGGCAGTATCAGGCGTTGCATTACTGCTAGCCGCGTTGCTTTACGCCGGCTGTGCCTCAACAGCGGCAACTGGCAAGAAAACGGACTCGCCGAAAAAAGAAGACGAGAAAGAATTCTCAGAGATAATAAAGGATTTCAAGCCGATTACCGGCGGGCTGTTTACTATTTACCAAAATACTAAAGACGGCCGGGCGCTTCTGGAGATAACGCCCGACCGGTTAGACAAGATATTCCTTTGCTCGGTCACACGGGAAACAGGCGACGGCGGGTTCTTCGAACAATCAGCCCTGCAGGATAATTTCCCGTTATTCTTTCGTAAAATCAACAACCGCATCCAGCTAATCCATAAAAACGTCCTATTCCGGGCGGACCGCGACAAACCCATTTTCCGGGCTCTGGAAAAAGGCATCAGCGATTCGTTAATTTCATCGTCTGTAGTACTTTCAAAACCGCACCCAAAAACAGGCGCGGTGCTGGCCTCGCTCAACGACCTGTTCCTGTTCGACCGCTATAACATCGCCCGCCATCTTAACGAAGCCACCAAGGCTGACTTCGGATTTGACCGCGACAACAGTTATTTCTCACTACTTAAATCTTTCCCGGAAAATACCGATATCGAAATCAATATGCATTTCCGCAGCACCAAGTCGGTATCCTCGCCGACTTTGGCCGACTCGCGCAGTTTGTTCCTGAAATACTATTATTCCATCACAGCCCTGCCAAAAAAAGGCTACGTGCCCCGCCTGGCCGACGACCGGGTCGGGCATTTTATCACCATGTACGCGGACTATTCATCGGTCAAGCCGGAAACGCCTTATGTCCGCTATGTCAACCGCTGGCGGCTGGAGAAAACAGACCCCAACGCGTTGCTGTCGCCGCCCAAACAACCGATTGTTTTCTGGATGGAAAAAACCATCCCGCTGGAATACCGCGAATCGGTCAAAAAAGGCGTCCTGCTCTGGAACAAGGCCTTCGAGCAAGCCGGCTTTAAGGATGCGATAGTAGTTTACCAGCAGCCGGATGATGCCGACTGGGACCCGGCCGACGTGCGTTACAACACCATCCGTTGGATGGTCAGCCCCGGTTTCGGCCCTCATGCGGTCGGACCGTCGCACGACGACCCGTTCACCGGCGAGCTTTATACGGCAGATATCCGCATCAGCGCCGATATGCTCCGCACCAATTATACCCAATTCGAAGAGTTCATCAACCCGCTGTCTAACACGGAACAGTATTGCGATTACAGCCGCGGACTGGCATACCAGGCTTCGCTGGCTATGTCGCTTCTTGAAGCCAGAGGTTTTCTTGAGGGCAAGGAAGAGGAGGCCGAGAAGTTTGCCCAATCATACTTAGTTGACCTGGTCTGCCACGAGGTCGGCCATACGCTGGGCTTAAGGCATAACTTCAAAGCCAGCACGGCTCTGCCCGTGAGCAAACTCCACGACAAAGCGCTTACCAGCCAGCAGGGCCTGACCGGCTCGGTTATGGATTACTGCCCGGCTAACGTAGCTTTGGACCAATCCAAGCAGGGCGAGTTCTGGCATTCCACAGTCGGGCCTTATGACTGCTGGGCCATAGAATACGCCTACAAACCGCTGGAAGCCGTCAAGCCCGAGGAAGAGCTGGCTAAGCTTAACGAGATAGCCTCGCGTTGCGCCCAACCTGAGCTGGCCTACGGCACCGACGAAGACGCCTACGGCAACTCGCCCAAGAGCATTGACCCGCTCTGCAATATGTGGGATTTGGGAAGCGACCCGCTGGAATTCGCACAACTCCGCATCCAGTTGGCTAAAGAGCTCTGGAGCAGGATAGAATCCAAGTTCAGCAAACCGGGACAGGGCTACCAAAAAATGCGCCGGGTATTCCGCCAGGGAATCAGTGAATTCGTCCAGTCCGCCCATACGGCCGCCCGCTTCATCGGCGGCATCTACCACCGGCGCGACCATATCGGCGACCCGGACGGCAAGGTCCCGTTTGAACCAGTTCCGGCCGCCAAGCAGAAACAGGCTCTGGACTTCCTCAATAACACCATCTTTAATTTATCGGAAGCCAATCTGCCACCAGCCGGAGCGCTCAATAAACTCGGGGTAGAGATGATGCCCGATTTCTCCGGCGCGCCTTATAACGCGCCCACCGTCGAGCCGCAGTTCTACGGCACAATCTTTGGTATCCAGAACACCGCGTTGAATTATCTCTACGACCCGATGGTGCTCAACCGGGTCAGCAACATCAGCCTGCGCTACGGCAAGGACCAGGAACAGTTCGGCCTGGCCGAGCTGTTTGACTCCTTATGGAACGGCATCTGGCAGGAGATTAATATGATAGACAAGGACGGCTCCCAGCTGGACGTTAAGGAAGGCATGGCCATTAATCCGTTCCGACGCAACCTCCAGCGGTCACACCTGGAAAAGATAATCAGCCTGTCGTTGTCCGAAGCCAAGAACGGCATTCCCTCGGACGCCATCGCCCTGGCCCGGAGCAATCTGGCAATGATACGCGATAACTGCCAGGTAATTATCGCGCAGAACGTAACAATAGACCCGGCCACCAAGGCGCATATCCAGGACATCCACGCCCGCGCCGCCGCCGCCCTGGAATGCAAGGTCAATAAGGGTATGTAATCAGAGCAGCTAATCAGACCTATTCCCTAAGCCATTTTTTGACATACCCCTATAGTATCATACGACTCGGCCTCTATTATACCAAGAGTCGGCATCTATTATACCAAGAATCGGCATCTATTATACCAAGAGTCGGCGTCTATTACACCAAGAATCGGCATCTATTATACCAAGAGTCGGCGTCTATTATACCAAGGGTCGGCATCTATTATACCAAGAGTCGGCGTCTATTATACCAAGAGTCGGCGTCTATTATACCAAGAGTCGGCATCTATTATACCAAGAATCGGCATCTATTATACCAAGAGTCGGCGTCTATTACACCAAGAGTCGGCCTCTATTATATGACAAGGGGCGAGGGGTTAAGGAGGGAGGGGTGGGGTACCTCCCCCCCCTATTTATAAGTTATTATTTAATAACGTGTTATGAAATGCGGAATGGCAAAAAACAGCGTTTTTGCCATAAAATTGGGGTATTTAGCCTACGCCTCGGTCCAATTTATGATATTTAGGCGGTAACACACTGTAGCAGGTTTAGTGTGGTTATTACTGACAATACTATGGCTCGTGGTTATAGTTTGCGGATACTCCGGTAGGCCGGCTTTTTCAGCCGGACTACCTCAAATTGCAGTCTTTTAAGCAGGCGGCCCGTGCCGTCCACAATATCCACTGTCCCCTCTCCGGAAGTTTTTGAGTCCACGTATTTGGGGCACCAGATGCGGAATTTGTCGCTGTTGACGTCCAGCCAGGGGCTGGGCGAAATGTTATTCCCTATCTGCCAGATGAACCTTATCTTCTGGCCGTCGCCGTTGATTATCCGGGCCCAGCAATATATCGTGCCTACGTCCGAGGTGAACCGACTCATCTCGGTTACATAATTGCGGCTCTTGACGTCCAAACAGAGCACGGATTTTTCTACGCTGATGACCCTGTCCTTGGGGTCAAGTTTGTTGTTAAACCTGAGCTCCATAACCGAGTCGTTGCCCATAGGCTGATTTTGAGTCTGTGAATGGCTGCCCGACCCGCCTAAAAATAGGTACAGGACGATGATTAAAAATACAGTTCCGGCAATGACGATTGGTTTTTTGTTGGCCATATTAACATCTTCGGCAAACCGGGGAGGAAACTTAAGCCGGGAGAATACAGTATGTAGTAGATAGTAGGTAGTATGTAGAAAAGATTAGTCACGGATGGATACGGATTAAGGATAGCCACGAATAGATACGAATAAACACTAATTAGGATGGTTATTTGATGTTGGAATCAGGATTATTATTTAACCTGGGTCGGGGTATCGCGTTGTTTGGTATCGCCCAGCCCAAGTTGACCGTACCTATTGTCACCCCATGCCCAGAGCGTACCGTCATCCCTGATGGCCATAGTCCGACCATAACCAAAACCGCAGTCAATAATCTTCCAACCAGCGCCTATTCCAGTTGTTGGTGAACTAATACTGTTCATATTACCGGTGCCCAGTTGCCCCCAATAGTTAGCACCCCAAGAACAAAGCGTACCGTTATTCTTTATGGCTATGCTATGAATGTTACCACCGGCGGCAGATTCCCAATCATTATCATTGCCCACACAGGTCGGCACGGTGATACATAGCCAACTAATACACAAGTCGCATTTTCCGCAGTAGCTTTCAATACCTGGGTCTTTTTGAGGCACAGAGCATTTTTTCTCTATATTCAACCCTAATTTGTCATCCTCATTCTCGCCCCAGGACCAGAGCGAACCGTCTTTTTTAATAGCTAGAGTATGACTGTCGCCGCAGGCAACAAATTTCCAGTTATTGCTACCAACGCGGGTTGGTAAAGACCTGTCTGCTTTTGAGGAGAATCCTCTTTCGTCATGACCATGATCGCCTAATCCCAACTGACCAAACTGATTATCACCCCAAGTCCAGAGCGAGCCGTCTGTTTTAAGAGCCACGCTGAATGCACCGCCGCAATCAGCAAATTTCCAGTTGTTATCGTTGCCTAATTTTTTCGGGATAGATGATTGAGCGCTAAAACTCCAGCCCCAGAACCAGAGTGTGCCGTCTTTCTTGATGGCCACGGTATGGTTGCCGCCGCAGGCAACAAACACCCAATCGATATCTTTGCCCACCCGGTTAGGTAGGCCACGTGTTATCGTATCGCCCAGCCCGAGTTGACCGTCCTTATTGTCACCCCAGGCCCAGAGCGAGCCATCGGTTTTTATCGCAACAGTATGCAGCTCTCCGCAGGCGACGGATTTCCAGTTGTTGCCTCCAAGTAATTGAATCGGTGACGGATGGAGTGTATAGCCGGAGTTTTTATCCAGTGATGGCGTCAGAACCGTGCCCCAGTACCAGAGCGAACCATCGGTTTTGAGGGCAACCGTGTGCTGACCACCGGCTGCTATTTGTGCCCATTCAAGCGCCTGAGCGGGGGCGGGCTGTTCGCTGATAACGCCTGCGTAACCAGATATAACAAACAAAATCCCAATAGCAATCCATTTCAGTAATTTATTTTTCATAACAGCGCTTTATTATTATATAGTGTAAAAATAATGAAGCTTAATTGGGGATAATGTCAATTTATTTAGCCGCAGAAACACAAAGGCACAGAGATAAGCACCCACGAATAAACTCGAATAATTAAAGAATGATATTCTCAGTGTTTTCAGTGAACTCAGTGGTTAACACACTACTCGGCGAAGTCGGCCATATCCTCAGGCAACGGGCTGGTAAATTCGAGTTGTTCGTTGGTAATCGGATGCCTGAACCCGAGGTAAGTGGCGTGTAACGCCACACGGCGGAATTTCAGTGCGAAGTCCTTAGCGTAGGAAAACCGCCGCTCGCCGACCAGCGGGTGCCCTATGGCCTTGAAGTGCAGTCTTATCTGGTTGGTCAATCCGGTTTCCGGCTCGACCTCAACGACGCTGAACCCGCGCAGGTCAAGTTTGGCTACCCGGTACCGGGTCAGGGCGTGTTTGCCTTCCAACGGTGATTTTATATCAACCCAGTTATCCGGACCGGTCTTGATATACCCCTGGGCAAAACAGATGTATTTCTTCTTTATCTGGTGCTTGTGGAACTGCTCCATCATCGTCTGCTGAGCCGATTTGCCCTTGGCGTAAAGTATCAACCCGGATGTTTCCCGGTCCAGCCGGTGGCAGGGATGCGCCCGAACTGCCTCACCTTTGGCGGTTAAATCCCGGTTGAGCAGGTCGGTCAGGGTGTGCTTTTCTCCGGCCGGCGTGGGGATGACCAGCAACCCGGCTGATTTGTCCGCTACGATGAGCTGCTCATCCTCAAACACAATGCTGTAAGGCTTATTCATAAATATAATTCGGGATTCGCCATATTGAACCACTGAGAACACTGAAGCCGCTGAAAATATTTGGGGAATCTAAGTTACGCTATAGCGGGACTTGGCGTATCCGGGTTTATTTATCCGGAGCCCGGTTATAGGAAACTATTTCATTTATGGCCTTACGCGGCTTGGGAGCCGGCGACTCGGCCGGAACGCCCAGCGGAGTCAGGCCGACTATCCGGAACTTATCCGGTATGTTCAGGACTTTTTTGACTGACGCCTCGTCAAAGGCGCCTATCCAGCAGGTGCCCAGGCCTTCGGCCACGGCCGCCAGCATCAGGTGGTCAAAGGCCAGTCCCAAATCGATTGACCAGCTCTTCATATAACCGCCCTGTTTCTGGTATGATTCCTCTTCCACCGCACAGCCAACGATAATAACCGGCGCGTCGGCGATGAACGACTGGTTCTTGCAGGCAAATACCAGGTCTTTCTTTATTTTATCGTCCTTAACCACGATGAAGCGCCAGGGCTGGCCGTTCTTGCCTGATGGCGCCCGGCGCACCGCCTCTAAAATGCGGTTAAGCTTGTCGTCGCTGATAGAATCAGAAGTGTATTTCCGAACACTCTGTCGTTTATTAATTGCTTCGTAAATATCCATAACTATAATACCTCTGGCGTTGAAGCGCCATGGTCCCGAAATTTTTCGGGGCCACTTTCTTAATTAAACACAAAGCACACGGAGATAATCAGTGTTTATCCGTGTTTGCCTGTGGTTTCGTTAGGTTGATCCCCAACTCCTTCAACTGTTTTTCGTCTACCTGTGCCGGCGCATTGGTCAGCAGGCAGGTGGTACTCATCGTTTTGGGGAAGGCAATGACATCGCGGATGCTGGCGCTGCCGGTCAGCAGCATAATCATACGGTCCATTCCCAGTGCGATGCCGCCGTGCGGCGGCGGGCCGTAACGGAACGCCTCGAGCAGGAAGCCGAACCGTTCTTGCGCCTCTTCGGGGCTGATGCCCAACACGCTGAATATCTTTTTCTGCAGTTCCTGCGAGTGTATCCTGATACTGCCCCCGCCCAGCTCCACTCCGTTGAGGACCAGGTCATAGGCGCGCGACTTAACCGAGCCGGGTTGGCTGTCCAGCAGCGGGATATCATCCGGCCGGGGCGCCGTGAAGGGATGATGCTCGCTGACAAAACGCTTGGCGTCATCATCGTATTTCAAAAGCGGGAACTCGGTCACCCAGCAGAAACAATATTTCTCGGCCAGGTTCTTGAGCAACCCCTGCCGTTCGGCCAGATGCAGCCTTAAATTCCCCAGCGACTGGTTGACGATATCCGGCTTGCCGGCTATCAGGAATATGTAATCGCCGTTGCCGGCATTAAACTGTTTTATCAGGTGCTGATGGATATCAGGCTTGAAGTATTTTGCCACCGCGCCGGACAGGGCGTTATCCTGGACCTTGAAGGTGACCAGTCCGCTGGCGCCCAGACCCTTGACAAATTCGGTCAGCTTGTCTATCTCGCTCCGGGAAAACTCACCGCTGGCGGACAAACCTTTGATGATGCCCAAGTCTTTGGCCACCTGCTGAAAGACCTTGAAATCGCTTTGGGCGGCGGTGCCGGTGATATCCTGGAGCTTCATCTCGAAGCGCAGGTCAGGCTTGTCCATGCCGTAATTGCCGATGGCCTGGTCGTAAGGCAGTCTCCGGAAAGGCAGTTTTATGTCCACGCCCAAGGCATCCTTAAAAACCCGTGCCATCATACCCTCAATCAACGCCATGATATCATCTTCATCGATGAACGACATCTCGATATCCAGCTGGGTGAATTCCGGCTGGCGGTCGGCCCGGAGGTCCTCGTCGCGGAAACAGCGGACAATCTGGAAATAGCGGTCTAAGCCGCCGACCATCAATAATTGCTTAAAAAGCTGGGGCGACTGGGGCAGGGCGAAGAAACTTCCCGGGAATATGCGGCTTGGCACCAGATAGTCGCGCGCACCTTCCGGCGTGCTCCGGGTCAGAAACGGAGTCTCCACCTCGATAAAACCTGCCTGGTCGCAGTAATCGCGGATAATCTGGTTTACCTTATGGCGCAGGATAAATACGTTCCTTACCGGACTGCGCCGGAGATCCAGGTAGCGGTATTTCAGGCGCAGTTCCGGGTTGATGTTTTCGGATTCGATGTCGATTGGCAACGGCTCGCTGGTTGACAGGACTTCCAGGGCGCTGGCCTGTATTTCTATCCGGCCGGTAGTCCGTTCGGCGTTCTCCGTGCCGGCCGGGCGCGGCGTTACCTGACCCGTGGCCCGGACCGTGTATTGGGGCTTGACCTGCTCGGCCTGCTGGTGGAGCGACTTGTCAACCTGCGGATTAAAAACCAATTGCGTAATGCCGTAGCGGTCTTCGATATCCAGAAAAACCAGCCCGCCGTGGTCGCGGCGCGACTTGACCCAGCCGCACAGCGTCACGGATTGTCCAATATTCTTTTCCGTCAACTCACCGCAGGTCTGCGTTCTTTTCATAATACAAAATTATTATACCATTAGATTATATTGTTATACCTTAAGGTATATTTATTATTTATACCTTTTAGGTATTATCCCCCAGAGGGGGACTAAACGGCTCTACCTTAAGGTATTATAGGCAAACAGCTCACTGAATTATTTTGAGAATTTATTCGCGTTCATTCGTCCCTAAAGGGAGGCTTCTCACCGGTTGATTTAGGCTTATTTCTTCAGGTCTTCTTCCCACTTGTACATAGGCTCAATTTGCTCAAAATATATCATATTTTGGAGATCAATGCCCAGAATACGTTTGACTCCGTCTGACAGAGCCATAACGCCATGGTTGACAACCTCGCCCTTGATATCCTGGCGATAACTGCGGACCTCGCCCTGAGCCGAGATAAAACCCTTCTGGCGGAAGGAATCATCATATACATACTGGACATAGAATAACTCCGCGCCCGGCTGCCAGCCCGAGCCCTGGGCCTCGCGCCAGCGGACTTCCTCAATGTAACCGATAACCGCATCCGACACGTCCTTGACCGTCCTGAACGAGACCATCTCCGTCCGGATATCGCCCCGTTCCAACCCGACTTCCAATTTCTGCGGTTCCTGGACACATCCGGCCGCAAGCGCTAAAACCGCTGTGAGCATTACCAAAATCGGCTTAACCATAATGCAGGCATTATGCCAAATGATTTTAACAGGTCAAGAAATTTAGTGCCACTCGCACCAAGTTTAACACGCAGGAATCAAATATCCCCATTGTTTTCCCTCTGGGGCTCAATATGTATGACAATATATGATTCGACCATAGTTTTTTTTACGTCTTGCTCGATATTGTGGCAGAGCTGGTGCGCTTCGGTCAAGGGAGTGTCTTTGTTGACCCTGAGATGAATATCTATTTCGCGCCGGTTGCCGGATTTGCGGGTGCGCAGCTTGTGGTAGCTGGCTACCTGTGGATAGGCCGTGATAATTTTTATTATCATGTTAGTTTCTTCTTCGGGCAAAGAACGGTCCAGCAGGTCGTGGACCGATTTTATGGTCAGATCTACGGAAGCCTTTATTATCATCAGGGCAACCAGCACGGCAACTACCGGGTCAAGAATAACAATACCGGTCAGCTTGATAAGCACCAACCCGAGCATAACGCCGGCCGAGGTGTAGACGTCGGTCAAAAGATGCCAGGCATCAGCTTCCAGGGCAATAGAACCAGTTTTTTTGGATGTTTTAAACAACTGCCGCGAGATAATGATATTAATCAAAGCCGAAATAAACATAACTGCGATGCCGGCTTCCAGGCTTTGTATTTCTACACCATGCAGGAATTTCCTGACGGCCTCGTAGATAATCAGCCCGGCGGCCATAAAAATAAGAGTAGCTTCAAAGAACCCGGAAACATTTTCAAATTTGCCGTGGCCATAGGCGTGTTCCTTGTCGGCCGGTACGGAGGCTTTTTTGATGGAGAAGAACGCCACGATGCTGGCTATCAAGTCAATGCCGGAATGAATGGCTTCCGAAATAACACTGACGGAGTTCATCATTACACCGGCGATAATCTTGAAAACTATCAGCGCGGTATTGGAAAAAATGGATAATAAAGCGGCGTTTTGCTTGGTCAAGAGGTTTCTCCTTTGTCTCCAAAATACTAATTTTATTATATCTAAAATTATATCTGGAAGTCCCGCAGAGAAACCTCTGCTGCGCCGGCATGTTACCGGCGCCCGGTAAGTCAACCTGATCTTCTCACTGGTAAAATTTAGTTAAATATGAAACTTTGTCAATAAATTCAGTATTGTATTCACATCATTTTATACATCTCCGTTATAGTGAATTATCCCCTTAGATTAGGCAACCTTTCACCCCCCTAAAATCTTGACATTTAAAAATGAGGTTTTATACTGTAATATTATGGGTCGTTTGATTATTAAGTTAGGCAACCGCGTGGTTAAGGATATATTCCTGAACAAACCGGTATTCCGCATCGGCCGGCTGGACGAAAATGACCTGCCTTTGGCGGACAACCTGGCTTCGCGCCACCACTGTGAAATCGTGCTCAAGGATAGTAAATACACCCTGGTCGACCTGAAAAGCGCCAATGGAACCCTGCTTAACAAGAAAAGAGTTACCTCGTGCGTTCTGGCCGACAACGATGAAATCCAGATAGGCGCTTATAGCCTGGTTTTTAATGAGGGCTCATCGTTTGTGATACCGGGTTCCAGCCCGATGCACCCTGCGGCGGCCGGGCCCGCCCCAGGCGCACCGCTCAAGCCGGCGCCAGGCTCGCCTTTCGGCAGTGATATAGTTAAGAAAGTCACGGATATAAACGCATCATACCAAATTAATATTAAGGACATATTCAACAAAGGAGAATCTCTTTCGGCCGCGCCTTTGCCGGGTAACCTGACGGAAACCAAGGAAGGCAAGAAGTTCTTCCTGCTTTATCAATTAGGCAAAGCGGTAACCACCACGGAATCGCTCGAAGAGGTTATGGACATCGCCCTGACCTCTATATTCGATTTCATCAACGCGGAACGCGGCGTGATTATGCTCCTGAATAAGGCCACTAACCAACTGGTGCCACAACTCAGCCGGTATAAGAATAAGAAGGAACCGCCGACCGAACATATCAAGGTTTCCAGCACGATTACCAATAAAGTAATCGCGGACAAGGTTTCGATTATATCTTCAGACGCAATGAGCGACGCCAGATTTTCGTCGGGCATGTCCATTACCCAACAGAATATCCGCTCGGCGCTGTGCGTGCCGCTCTGGGAAAAGGACGACGTGCTCGGGGTAATTTACGTGGATAACCTGGTTCGGGCTCATTCTTTTACCAACGACGACCTGGACCTGATGACGGCTCTTTCCAACCAGGTGGCCATCCGCATCAAGCAGGACGAACTTTATGATAAACTCCAGAAAGAAGCCTTGGTCCGAACCAACCTGGAACGATATCACTCGCCGGACGTAGCCGCGATGATTATCTCCAAGGGCGTAACGCTGGATGTCCAGGAAAAGGATATCACGGTGCTTTTTGCCGATATCCAGAACTTTACGACGCTGTCCGAGTAGATGCGCCCGACAGAAATCGCGGCGATGCTCAACAACTTCTTCGAAACAGCCACCCAGACGGTGTTCAAATATAAAGGCAGCATAAACAAGTACATCGGCGACGCGGTCATGGCCATATTCGGCGCGCCGGTTCCGATGGAAGACCATCCGGCCAATGCGGTTATGGCCGCGGTCAAGATGATGGAAGCCATCGGCAAACGCAAGGAAGAAATCCCCTGCAACCTGCGCATCGGCATTAATACCGGCATCGTGGTGGCCGGAAACGTCGGCTCAAAACAACGTATTGAATACACGGTTCTGGGCGATACGGTCAACGTGGCCAGCCGCCTGAACCAATACGGCCAATCCAATGAGGTAGTCATCGGAGAAGAAACTTACAAACGCGTTGTTAACGCCGGATTACCGCTTAAGTTCAAAGACCTGGGCACGGCCAAGCTCAAAGGCAAAGAAAAAGAGGTCAAGGTCTATCAGGTCTATTTAGACCATTCCAAGGAACCCTCGTTCGAACAAGCCGAAACGATAGCCGCTCCGATTAACCCGCTTACCGAACAGAAAAAAACAACCTGATGAAGAACATCATGGTGGCCGGTTCAACCGGCTCTATCGGCCAAAACGCACTTAAAGTAATAAAGTCATCATTCTCCAATAAACCTTACAACTACCGTGTAACAGGATTGGTTGCTCATTCCAACTGGCGGGAGCTGCTGAAACAGATACAGGAATTCAGACCCGTGCAGGCTGTGCTCATGGACAAAGACGCCTGCACTATGCTAAAAAAACATTATCACGGCCGGACTAAAATACTATGCGGACCGGGCTGGGTCAGGGAGATGGCCACGGCCAGGGAAACCGACGTGGTGCTGGCGGCGGTAAGCGGGGGCAGCACTGGGCTGCCAATCAGCCTGTGGACCGTTGCGGCCGGAAAAACACTGGCCTTGGCCAATAAAGAATCTCTGGTCATGGCCGGCCGGATAATCACGTCGCTGGCCCGAAAGACCGGAGCGGTTATCGTGCCGGTTGACAGCGAACATAGCGCTATCTGGCAGTTAATCCGGTCGGCCGATTTGGCGACCTGCCGGTCAATGCAGAAGTCTCGGCTCTCTGCCTGCGTTCCAATAAACAGCCTCAGCGGCCGGTGCGGCAATCATCAGGAAATAAACCATATAATACTTACGGCATCGGGCGGGCCGTTTTACAAATACCCGGAAAACCGGCTCAGGCACGTGACGCCGGTCCAGGCGCTGAAACACCCAACCTGGCAAATGGGTTCAAAGATTACCATTGATTCGGCTACCATGATGAATAAAGCGCTGGAAATTATCGAGGCGCATCACCTGTTTAATTTGCAATCCGAGCGCATCAGGGTGCTGATACACCCGCAATCCCTGGTGCATGGGCTGGTGGAGCTGTCGGATGGGACGACCCTGGCGCATATTTCCAAACCGGATATGAAGATACCAATACGCTGTGCGCTGGCTTACGCCATGAAAAACAAGTCTGCTGATAATAACCGGGATTACAAATCCGGATTAAACATCAACTACGGAACTTTGACCTTTGAAGAACCTGGCCGCTGCGCGTCTATGTTCCGGCAGGCGCTGGAATTGGGGCACGAGGTGGTTCGCCGGGGCGGCACCAGCGGCGCGGTCCTGAACGCGGCCAACGAGGAAGCCGTCCGGCTATTCCTCAAGAAACGCATCGGCTTTACCGATATAGTTAAATTGACCACCCGAGTTTTCGACAGGCATAAGGTTATCCGGGGACCATCTCTGGGCGACATCGTGCAGAGCGACAACTGGGCGCGTAACCAACTGAAAGCATACTAATTATGACAGAAATATTCGGCGGAATTTTCTCCAACCTGAGCACAGTCATCATAATGATTGTCGGAATCGGCGTACTGATATTCGTTCACGAACTGGGCCATTTCATCGTAGCCAAGCGCTCCAAAATCAAGGTTGAGGTGTTTTCTTTAGGCATGGGCCCGAAGATATGGGGATTCCAGAAAGGCGAGACGCTTTACCGAATTGGGCTTCTGCCGCTGGGCGGGTATGTCCGGATGGCCGGCGAGGTTCTGGAAGACCCGAATAAGCCTAAAGCGGATTACGAGTTCACGGCCAAGCCGCCGCTGGTCAGGGCGCAGGTGTTCGCAGCCGGCGCCATTATGAATTTCCTGTTCGCCTTCCCGGCCTGCATGCTGGCTTATATCATTGGATTATATTTCCCTGTGCCGATTGTCGGATATATCAAACCCAACTCGACCGAATGGGAAAGCGGGATTCAGAATGGGGACCGTATTACGTCGGTAGTCTACGACAAAAAAGAAATGCCTATAACCAGTATAGATATGTACCGCCGCGAAGTGCTCCGGGCCAAGTCGGGGACCTTGCTTAATATTAAAGTTCAGCGCAACGGACAGGAACTGATCGTGCCGATCAAGGCGCAAGGTTCGGACAAACTGGGCATACTGCCGGCCCAAAATATCGTTATGAGTGTGCGACCTAATTCCGGCGCGGATAAGGCTGGGCTTAAGAAGAACGATGAGATAATTATTATTAACGGCGAGGCGGTGTCGTCCGGCCGCGAGATAGGTGAACAAATCTACCAAAACCCGGGCAAACCGATAGCGCTCAAGGTAAAGCGCCCGACAAACCAGACCGGGAAATACGATGTGGTTGATTTAACAGTAACACCAGATATAATCAAAGAAGAATACTATGATATTGAATTTGCCACACCACCGGTTATCTGGGCGGTTAAAACCGGCTCGCCGGCAGATAAGGCCGGGTTGGTGCGCGGGGACCGGATACTGGCCGTCAACGGAGAACAAATAAAATCATCCAATCGACTCAAAGAAATAATCAAATCCAGTCCGGGAAAGGAGCTCAGCGTCAGTGTCCGCCGGATCGAACCGGATG
>JAZDFB010000090.1:0-20574 GCA_043808305.1 Planctomycetota bacterium
GCTAATATATTATAATAATTAAAATAGTATAGAAAAATATAGCTTAAATCCGTTAAATCAGCTTAATCCGTTTACTTATTATGTGGTTTTTATGAAAGATAAAATAAATATCCGTCCGGTAACCGAGGTAGCCGAATACCACGACTGCGAGGCTATCCAGAAAAAGGTCTGGAAATTCCAGGACCGTGAAATCATCCCGGTCAATGAGTTGATAACCATCCAGCGCAGCGGCGGTTTGGTGCTGGGCGCGTTCGACGGTAACCGGATGGTCGGTTTTGCCTTCGGTTTTATGGGCAAGACCGAAGTCAGTAGGTGCAAGCAGTTCGGGCAATTGATACATTCATCGCGTATGCTGGCCGTCTTGCCGGAATACCGCAACTACGCTATCGGCTTCCGGCTTAAACTGGCCCAGCGCGATTTCGCCCTCAAGCAAGGGGTTAAACTTATTACCTGGACCTTTGACCCGCTCCAGAGCCTTAACGCATTCTTCAATATCTCCAAGCTGGGCGTCACGGTCAAAAAGTATTTCGTAAACCTGTATGGCAACAGTTCCAGCGTCTTGAACAAAGACGTGCCCACCGACCGGTTCCTGGCCGAATGGGATATTACCTCCGGCCGGGTGCGTGAGCGCCTGATGCCCGTCGGTCAAGCGTACATCACCCGGACTAGCCGTTCGCCCGAAGCGCTGACCCGTTATTTTGTAAACCGGCGCGAAGAGCGCCGGCTTTTAGCCCGGGCCAGCGGAAAGCCGGCCGGCTCACAGCAAACTACCGATAAGATTAAGCTGGATAGCGGTATAACCGGAATTCCCATGGCGTTTCGGACTGTCAGCCAGGTGCTCAAGGGCAAAGTTAATTACGTGGTATTCAACCGACAAGGCCTGCCCGTTTCAGCCGGACCCAAACTAAAACTTGCATCCGAAATCATCTTTGTCGAGATTCCGTATGATTTCAACCGGATACTTCACAAAGACAACAAGCTGGCTATAGATTGGCGGCTCAAGACCCGCCTGATATTCACCCATTACTTTGGCAAGGGTTACCGGGTGGTCGATGTGCTCAGCCCGCAATTCCTGGGGCAGGGGAGCCGTACCAGTTTTTATATCATGCGCCGGCATAAGCCCGTATCTGTTAAATAATACGCAGATTTTCACAGATAAACGCTGATAATATCCATCGGCTGTTAGTCCCGCCGAAGCGGGAACAGCCGAGGATACTCGGCAGTAAGTCGCTTTGCTCCAACTGCCGAAGTATAAGAGGTTTGGGGTAGTTCATTCTTTTACTTATTGAGTATTAAGAAAAAATTATATCTTATCCTTAACATCTGCGCAGGCGAAGCCTCTGCGTGTATCTGCGTACCACGAGTACCGTATGATTTCATTACGAAGTATTTTAATTACTGTCGCCATCCTTGTTGTCTTGGCCGGTGGTTTAGTTTTGCCTCAGGCACAGCAAGAGCCTGTAGTTAAATCATTGAGCTCTGCCCAGAAGGATGACGCCAAGAAAGCTGTCCTGTGCGAGGATTCGTCATTTGAGGCGGCAATGGCCAATGTCAGAAAAGTCGGCCCGTTGAGCAAGAACGCCGCAGACGACTTCCTTAAGAAATTTACTTACCCATACCCGACACAAAAGACCGGTATAACAAAGAGAACCGTCGACATCAAGTTGGGGCAGCGCAGCTACGCGCTTTTTGTGCCGGCTTCGTATGTGCCGGCCAAGTCCTGGCCGCTGATTATTTCCTTTCACGGGGCTGGCGGTAACGGAGAAGGAGTATATAATTGGATATGGTCGGCCCATTCGGGGAAATGGAACGGATTCATCGCCTGTCCTTCCGGCGAACCGCCTGGCTCCCAGTGGTTTCCCGAGCAGGAAGAATTCATTATGGCTGTTTATAAGGATGTGTCGAAAAACTTCAATATCAACACCAACCGTGTTTATCTGGACGGTTTTTCCAACGGCGGCAACGGCGTATGGTTTTATGGTATTTCATTTCCCTGGTTATTCGGAGCCATATGTCCCCGGAGCGGCGCCTGTTCGACGTCGGATGCGTTGAAAAACCTGCTTAATGTCGGGACATATATAACACACGGTGACCAGGATAGTATCATTCCGTGCACCTACGACCGGCAAGCCGCCCAAAAGCTTAAAGAACTTGGTTACGAAGTCTTTTATCTTGAAGTTCCGGGCGGTGATCATTCACCTTTCAATGACGAAACCCCCAATATAATGGAATACTTTAACAAGCATCCGCGCAATCCCTGGGCGGAAAAGGTTATTTTCAGCAGTCATAAGGCTAATCCGACACGGGTTTATTGGATAGAGGTAACCAAAGCGTCCGGCCGATTTTCCCTGGAAGGGGAAGTCCAGGCCGGCAACAAGATTGTGATTACTTACCAGGGAACGGAGGAAATTATTGTTAACCTGTCCGACGCGCTGGTGGATATGGAAAAGCCCGTCCAGATAATGCTCAATGAAAAAAAAGTGCATAACGAAATTGTTCCGCGCTCGCTTGAAGCGCTGGTCACGGATTTGAGGCAAAACCGGGACATAAACGCCGCCGCCTGTGCACGGCTGAAATTCAGCGTTAATTAAATAAAATAGAAAGGAGATTATATGTTGCGAAAGACGTTTGCGGTGGTTTTATCTTTATGTTTGGTTTCCACACTGGCCGGGGCGGAAGAAAAAGTGTCATTTCCGGACGGGCTGAAAGGGTTCTGCGGCGTCTTGGCCGGAACCGTCGTTTCGGTTCAGGAGAACGGATTCATTATTAAAGTCCAGAGTATTCCCAACGTTTGGAAGAACAACAAGGCAACTGATTCCGAATCCGCCGTCGGCAAAGAATTACTGGTTAATGCCAAGTTCGAAAAAGGCCGTCCGGTTGAGGCCCACCTTAAGTTTATCAACAGCCTGGAACCCGGCGAAGAAATCAAGATAGAAGCGGTCAACGATGAAGGCACCCGGCTCCATATCCTGGAGCTGTCAAAAGAACAGCGCCAGCGGCCCGGGAAAGCCGAGTCCGCAGACGGCGAAATAGAATACAACGAAAGCGGGTTTTATCCTATAAAGAGCATGCAGTATGCAGGGAAAGATAATCAAGGTGCGATTGGCATCCATAGCGTGGATGACCAGAAGTTTAAAGTCGAGCTATTCAGTGAAAACGGCCAGGCCATCAAATCCGCTGATTCGGGAGGGGGACAAGATCCTAAGATTGAAGGGCTTGAATCCGGTTTTTATCTGCTGCGCATTACTGCCCAGGGATACAAAACGCTGGAAAAGAAAGTGAAAGTTCAGGCCAGGTATACCCTTTTTTGTATCTTGAAATTCAAGTCCAAGAAACCCGCCAACAAACCGGTCTCGGAACTGCCAAAAGAACAGCCCGAGCCGGCCGTGAAAGCCAATCCGTCAGACGGCGAAATCGTAATTGGTGAAACCAGATATAACATTTGGAATTCTGATGTAACCTATGCGAAAGGACGGAAAGATAAGATAGGCGGGATTTATGTCTCTAGCGAGGATGCCCAGAAATTCAAAGCCGAACTAGTCGGTGAAAACGGCCAGGTCATCAAATCCGCTGATTCGAAAGAAGAACAAGAAAGGCAGCGCTGTAAGATTGAAGAGCTGGAGGCCGGTTCCTATCTGCTGCGCATTACTGCCCGGGGATATAAAACACTGGAAAAGAAAGTGAAAATCCAGGTAGGGTTTGACTTTTCTGTTCCCTTGGAATTCAAGGCCAAGAACCCGGCTAAACCGGATGAAAAGTCGTTCCCCAAAGGGCTGAAAGGATTCTGTGGCGTCTTGGCCGGAACCGTCGTCTCAGTGCAGGAAGACGGATTCATACTTAAGGTCCAGAAGAGTTTGCCCGTTGATTATATGGATCTTTCCGAGGGCAATTTCTCAAAAGAACCTAAATCTGCCGTTGGCAAAGAATTATTGATAAGCGCCAAGTGCGACAAAGTGCAGCCCATCGAGACGCAGATAAGGTTTATCAAGAGCCTCAAACCCGGCGAGGAAATCAAGATAGAAGTGGTCAACAAAGAAGGCGAGCGGCTCGACATCCTGGAGCTGTCAAAAGAACAGCTCAAACGGGCCGGAAAATAAGTATATGTTGACTAACCGTTCGTTTTTTTGTGTCATGTTTACGCAATGAACGGGTCAAGGAAGTTTTTTTGAGGGATTGAGCCGGCTGCAGCGTACTATTGAATATGAGGAGTAAAGGTAAGGCCTGGATGTTGAAACAACCCAAAGGGATTACCGCCGTAGTAATAATTTTCCTTGTTGTCGCCGGTATGGCTTGGGCGGAAGACACGGCCGGGCCGGTCCCGGCCAAAGAGCCCGCCAAGGTCGAAGAGGTTGTCGTTACGGCTCCGAGGATTGAAAGGCATGCCGACGACGTCCCGGCCAGCATTACCATAATCACTAATCAAGACATCAAATCCTCGCCTTTTGAAAAGGTCGATGACATTTTAAGGAACTTTTCGGGTGTTAATGTAAATTGCCATTATGCCATGAACATTGTTTCCGGGAACCGGCCCGTGAATCTCCGGGGCACCGGCGGCTATGGTGAACGCACCCTGGTCCTGGTCGACGGCATTCCCCAGAATAACCCTTATAACGGCTGGGTGGAATGGTCCCAGATTTCCAAAGAATCAATAGAGCGCATCGAAATTATGCGCGGCCCGGCATCGGCTCTCTATGGCTCCTCCGCGATGGGAGGAGTGATTAATATCGTCACCAAAAAACCGTCACAACCCCGTCAAACCGTTCTGGAGCAGACATCCGGCAGTATGAACACCTTATTGAGCAAGCTGGCCCAGAGCGGCAAATCAGGCAAATTCAGTTACTGCTTAAACGGCGAATATGAGCAAACAGACGGATACATCGGCACGGACCCCCGGAAATCGTATGATACCGAACGATTCCGCAAGGAAGGCCGGATATCAAGCCGGCTAACATATGAACTTGACAAAGACTCCGAGGTATCACTGGGATTTTTGCACTATTACGCCAAAAAGGGCGGCGGCCGGGAGTTTATGTATGGTTACAATGATAATGACCACGTCTGGCTCAACTGGTCAAGGGATGTCGGCAGCGTCAAATGGCTGGCCACCCTGAAATCAAACCATGATAAGTGGACAAATCTTTATGACGGAAGTTCGCCCTACAATTATCTTTACCGCAAGGAAACCATCCCGGCATCCGGCGCCGGCGGCAGTATCCAGTCTACAATAAATCTGCCGGGCCGGCAGACTATGGTTTTAGGCATAGATTATGACCGTAACGGGATTGATATAAAGAATAAATATTATACGGTCGTGCGGACCGGCGGCGCAAAAGGCACGCAAACCTTGACGGCGCTTTTCCTGAATGACGAAATAAGCTTCCTGGACGGCCGTTTGATTGCCGACCTGGGCGGGCGCTATGATTTGATAAAATCCTACGACGGCGAAAACTGGGACACCAATCCGGCGCCTTTACAGCCCTATGCAAACGACTTCCGGTCTCACGATTGGAGCAGATTTTCCCCCAAGGGCGGCCTGGTTTACCATCTGAGCAAAATCACCACGCTCAAAACCTCTATCGGCACCGGTTTCAGGGCGCCTAGCCTCTACGAATTATACACCCCTTATACCAGGGGCGCGCTTTCCATCGAGGCCAATCCCCAGTTAAAACCGGAAAAAATACTCTCTTATGACGCCGGGGTGGAACACCGGTTTATGGATGACCTGTTGGGCAAACTGACCATTTATCAATCCAATGCCGGCGACTATATCGATTATTTCACGATAACGCCGACAAACTGGAAAAGAGATAATGTCACCGAGGTGAAAATACAGGGAATAGAAACATCCCTGGAATTCCGGTTCGCCAAAGAATGGACGGCCGTATCCGGCTATACTTATAACAAATCACAGATTATGGAATATACCACCGACCCCACGGTAGAAAATAATTATCTGGCCAACACGCCGCGCAATATATTCCGCTACAGCATTAATTACAGCAACCCGGAGCTTTTCGAATTCCAGGCGGTTTACAACTATAACGGCAAACGCTATGATAATAACCAGAATACAGCTAAGCTTAATTCGTATTCCACTTTTAACATCAGCCTGGCGCGGCAGTTTGGCAAGCACAGCCGGTTCTCGCTGGATGTCCAGAACCTTTTTGACAAGGACTATACCGTTTATAAAGCGACAACCTATGATATCATATCGCCCGGCCGGGTGGTTAACTTATTAGTGAATGTAAGTTTCTAATAATTTTATAAGGAGGCCAGGAAAGCAGGAGTCCCGCTGGAATAAGCGGGATAAGGGACACTCCATCGGCAGTATCCTTCAGAGCTCCATAGGGCCTCCCCTTGAGGGGGACAGACTGCTGCACTATAATACAGTTATGATATGCGCGCAATGTTTCTGCCCTAATGACCCCACCCGAACCCACTGCCAGAAGTGCGGTGCCTTTATTAAGTCTGCCGAAGAAGCCGCTCAAAGCAAGGATATGTTGGAAAGATTACCGCCGCAAACCAGAGAGGAAATGGAGAAGAAATACAAAACGGAGTTAACGGAATATCAGGCGTATTTTGAGTCGTTAAAGCGAAACAGGAAAAAGCATATTATTTTAGGCGCCGTGCTTGGCTTTCTGATAGGGATGATTTCATACTTACCGGGGATACCTATGCCCTGGAAATTGGGTTATATGGTATTGTCGCTTGTCACAGGCGGAACGGCCGCATGTTTATTAAATACCCACTACGGCGGTCGGTTTACGGGAATGCTTTTATTTAGTGGAGGATTTTTTATCATACTAATTATTGAGATAATTCATCTATTTATATCCGGAGTCGACCCTTTAGCTCTGTTTGCGATATGGTTCTGGGATGGTTTCAGAGGTTTGATACCAAGTATGGCTATCGGCTATTGTTGGGGGTTAAAACTCGAGTTCAAGGGGTTCTTCGAATAACTGCTCAACCAAGTATCAAATTACGGATAAACTGCCAGCGTAACGTTCCCGTCCCCGTACGGGGAGGCTCACCTCTTGATATGGCGGATGTCCTGATATAAAAACAATCTTTTACTTGCTTCTCGTTTGTATTTTCTTACAATCCGGCGTATTGGGAAAGGTTAAACTTAATGAGTAACAGCGAATTAGCAGGGCTCTCTTTTCATTCCACTTCCGCCTATACGCTGATAGAGGAAATCGGCCGGGGCGGAATGGGCATAGTCTTCCTGGCCGAAAAACACACCGAAGACGTCAACGACTATGTCGTTTTAAAGACCGTCAAGACCCTTTCCAAGGAACACGAAGCCCGCCTGAAACAGGAAGCCAACGTCGCCACCATGCTCAGGCACGAAAACATAGTCAAGACCTACGGCATGGAATCAGTGCCGCTGTCAGTATTGCCGGATTCGTTCCGCCAGGAGATAGATTCCTTGACCGCCGGCCCGGCCCAGCGGCATTACAATCATTTCTCGCCGGCCGGGCGGCTGCTGCCGGGGCGGCAGCGGATTCAGGCCGCGTCCGGAAGGATACAGCAGTCCCATAAACCGGACAGCCGCAAGCTCTATTTCATCGCCATGGACTATGTCCAGGGCCCGGACCTGCAAACTCTTTACAACGACCACATAAAGAACCACTTGCTGGTACCCTGCGAGCTGATAGGATTCATCATCAGCCGCATCTGCCGGGCGCTGGGTTACGCCCACCAATACATCATCCACCGCGACATTTCCCCGGGCAATATCCTGATTAACAACCACGGCGTCTGCAAACTGTCCGATTTCGGCGTGGCCGCCCAGACCCAGGAAGAAATGCAGCGGTTCGCTGGCAAGCTGGCTTATATGTCGCCGGAACAAATCCGCCAGGAAGGCATAGACATCCGCACCGACATCTTCTCCCTCGGCCTGATTGCCTACGAACTGATTACCGGCATACATCCCTACAACTACCCCAAGAAACTTTCATTCGAAGAACAGCGGAACTGGGTCATAGACCGGATGGACAAGGAAATCATCCCGCCGCATCATTTCAGGAACGACGTTCCCGAGCCGTTATCATTGATAGTAATGAAGATGTTAGCTAAGGACCGGGACAAGCGTTACCAGAATATGGTCGACGTAGGCGACGTGCTTGAGCAGAAATACATCTATGCCCAGGGATTTGGTCCGACCAACAACAGCCTGGCCGCTTATATGGACATCTTCTACAGCGACTTCAAGGAATATAAAAAGGAGCAGTTGCGCCAGCTGAACTTCCTTAAAGGTGAGGACGGTAAAATAGTATTAACCAGGAAAATCAGGCCGCGTTACTACACCCCGGAGGCGTTGGAATTCATCAAATCCATGCCCGAAACCAGGCTAAGCTACAGCTTAGACAGTCAGACGCCGGCTCAGCCTTAGGACTCTTCTCATACACCAACCAAATTATCCGTGTGCATCCGCGTCTATCCGTGGCTTGAAGTAAGTTTCAAACACCTTGAGTTCTCCGGAATAATACAAAACAGCCACGACTATCATCATTGCAACCATCATCGCGATATTGGCCATCATCTGATTGGTGATAACCACAAAATAGGAAAACGACCGGCCGGCATTGTTCATCGTAATATGGGCTATTGAAGCGACGAAAATATTCTCGGTTTTTACATATACATAGGACAGGAAGACAAAAGTGCATATGGAACCGGCAGCCGTAACGACAAAATTAACCGCCTGTTGACAGGAAACAAGGTCAGCCGTTTGGGGAAATACAAAAAGCAGCGGCACATGCCAGGCGAACCAGATAAGGCCGCCGATAACAAACCCGGCCCACGGCTTGATTTTATAGAGTTCGGGGAACATAAACCCGCGCCAGCCGAATTCTTCTCCGAACCCTGCGATGATACCCGGCAAAATGTTAAAGACCGTCAGCCCACCTATAGAATACAGAAGCAGCATCGTATAGGGCGTGAAACCCTTGGGCAAATCATTGATACTCTTGCCGCCGGCCGCCATTTGCTGGGCCAACAAATCCAGGAAGGTATTCCCGCTGAAATCCCATTTAATCGCCCCGAAAACAGTATACGCGGCGAAAAATAGAATTGTTATGCCCAAAGAAACCAGCCAGAATTTTAGGTAGTGGTTAACCTTGCCGAACCTTAAATTGGCATCCCTGAACTTATTCTCGTAAAAGAACAATCTTGTGATAATCGCCGCAATGGCCGGAACTAGCATATAAAAACCGGCCAGGAAAAACCCTTTCTGCCCGAGCATTCTCATTGACACAATAAATCCCGCGCTTAACAAGGTTACTATTATCAGGTATGCTATCAAACCTTTGAATTTCATACGATTACCTCCTGTCTCTCTTCGCTGCCTATTTCTTCGGCGTGTACTTGAAATTCACATCGCGTTGTTCAGCCGGGAGCTGATATCCTTCGCATTCGAAAGGATAAGCCAGCACCCCCTTGGGGAAATTCGCACCGGGGCTATAACATTTCCAATAAAAGAACGCCCCCGGCTGGACCCAATGAAGATGGCGGTTGCCCTTTTGGACGGTCGGATTGACCGACGTATGCGATACTTTGAAGCAAAAGGATGCCATAGAGTGCGTGCCCACACTGCCCGCATATCCGAACAGTTGGCCGCGTTTCAGCGCGTATCCGAGCAGGGCACCGCAGGCATCCACGTTACCCTTTTTTATATTCGCATCATCATTAACTTCAAAGAAAAGGTGACCCTGAGCCTGGACATTATCTCCCCACTCATCGCATTCGCCGCAATCCGGATTCTGGTAATGCCCGCGCAACAGCGGCGAGCTGTATAAATGATAAACAAGGATAATCAGACCCGGCCAATCAGGGCTGGCAGATTCGAAGCATAACAGCAAATCATTATATGGGGCGGATTTTTGTCCCGAACGAGTCCGGTGTTTGGCGCTGTTATTGGAAAAGCCCACCAGCACCATATCAATAGGCGCCAGTAGCGGCGTCCCGTGCTTGAGTTCGAATTCCATGCCGCGCTTACCAGGGTAGGGTATCTTATCCGGATGGCTGCCTAATTTGGGGCCGAGCGTGATTAGATTCGGGTCAGCGCCCATACCGTATAATTCCGTATGGGTATTGATGCCCTCCATACCGGGCGGCGGCAAAGTAATCGCGCAGGCGCTCGTATCGGGTACGGTTGGAACAGGCGCCGGCGATGAAACAGGAATAGCGGTTGGTGTCGGGGTTGTGGTAATATTACTTGTTACCATATATATTGCCAATGCCGCTACAACAACAACGGTAACGACAGCACAGGCAATCAAAACTACTTTGGTTGGATAACGGTTGGGTTCTGGCATAAATACAACAATCCTTTTCCGATAGCAATGAACTAAACAAGCCAGTTTTAAGTCATCATTTCCAGAAAATACGCTAAAAATCCGTGGTTAGTAGCAGTAGGAGTATACGACGTAGAGCTAGAGCTACTGCCTCCCTTCAGGGACTGCCGAGTATCCTCGGCTGTTAATACCTAAAAGGTATAACTCATTACATTCTAACAGCCGATGGACCTGCCACGTTATTAGGGACACTTCGAGTGTAATGAGTTAGTGTCACTTATCCCGCCTTCAAGCGGGACTGCGACTCAATAAGAGGGATAAGGTGCAGGTAACTCGTTGTACTCGAACCGGCACTAAGGTACGAAAACGGCGGCGGCGACGACGGTGCTCCAGAGCCCGTTCTTGGCGCCGATGGCGGATTGGGTGATGTTGGCGGTCTTGACTATCTGGCTGGATATTTTCCAGATGGCTTTCTTCTTGTCCCAGGCGGCGTCGGCGTCGAACTCTATCCCTAACGTCGTCGCCAGCATCGAGGCGGCCAGGTCTTCGGCGTAGTCGCCGGCTTCCTCATCGTTCTTGCCGAATCCGTGGTGCTCGGATAGATACCCGTACTGGTTGCGGTCGGCCGGGATGGCCAGCCCGATGGAGGCGGCGACCAGCCGGCGGTATTCGTTGGTGGAGTTGCGGGCTAGTACGCAGTAGGTTATCTGGCCGTCGCGCAGTTTCTTCAGTCCCTTTTCACGGGGCAGCAGGATGCAGTGGGGCGGGAATATCGATGACACGTGGACCAGGTTAAAGCGGGCTATCTGGGCGTCGCGCAGGGCTTCCTCGAACGATGCCAGCTCGTGTTTGTGGACGCCTACCCCGTTGGTCAGGAATACTTCTCGCGGTGTAAAGGTCATGATTTTATGCGTGCAAATTTTATCGATATGGTCGCCCTCCCCCGATTAGTCATCGGGGGAGGGGAACAATTAATTTATCCGCGTGTATCAGCGAAAATCAGCGTCCCGTTTCTCTTAGTACATTCCTTCTTCGCCGCCGTAGCCGCCGCCCGGAGGCATCTGAGGCGCGTCTTTCTTTTCCTTGATTTCGGATATCAGCGCGTCGGTGGTCAACAGCAGTGCCGCGACGCTTGAGGCGTTCTGGATGGCGCAGCGGACTACTTTGGTCGGGTCGATGATGCCGCATTTGACCATATCGACATACTCAAGTTTATCGGCATCGAACCCGAAGTTGCCTTTGCCTTCAAGGACGCGTTGCGATACGATGGCGCCGTTGATGCCGGCGTTTTCGGATATCTGCTTGATGGGCGCTTCGAGTGCCCGGCGGACGATATCCACTCCGGTTATTTGGTCGCCGGTGCCCTTGATTTTATCAAGCGCGGCCAGGGTCCTGAGCAGTGCTACGCCGCCGCCCGGGAGGATGCCTTCCTCAACCGCGGCCTTGGTGGCGTGGAGCGCGTCTTCTATGCGGGCTTTCTTTTCCTTCATCTCCAGCTCGGTTACCGCGCCGACGTTTATCTTGGCTACGCCGCCGGTCAGCTTGGCCAGGCGTTCCTGGAGCTTTTCCTTGTCGTAATCGGACGAGGTGGTTTCCATCTCTTTGCGGACCTGGGCGATGCGCCCCTGGATAGCCGCGGTCGAGCCGGCGCCTTCGATGATGGTGGTGTTTTCCTTGTCAATGATTATCTTCTTGGCGCGGCCTAAGTAATCCAGGCCGACTTTTTCCAGCTCTATGCCCAAGTCTTCGAATACGGGCTTGCCGCCGGTCAGGACGGCGATGTCATCGAGCATGGATTTGCGGCGGTCGCCGTAGCCGGGCGATTTAACCGCGGCGCACTTGAGCGTGCCCCGGATGCGGTTGACGACCAGCGTGGCGATGGCTTCGCCTTCGACTTCTTCGGCCACTATCAACAGAGGTTTGCCGCTCTTGGCGACTTTTTCCAGCAAGGGCAGCATTTCCTTTATGTTGGAGATTTTCTTTTCGTATATCAGGATGTAGGCGTCTTCGAGGACGGCTTCCATGGTTTGCGGGTCGGTTACGAAGTAAGGCGAGATATAGCCGCGGTCGAACTGCATGCCTTCGACCCATTCGACTTCGGTCTTGGTTGATTTGCCTTCTTCGACGGTGATAACGCCGTCTTTGCCGACTTTGTCCATGGCTTCGGCGATCATATTGCCGATTTCCTTGTCGCCGTTGGCGGCGATGGTGCCGACCTGGGCGATTTCCTCTTTGCCCTTGACCTTGACGGACATTTTTTTCAGTTCGTCCACCACGGTTTCAACGGCTTTTTCGATGCCCTGTTTGAGCGCCAGCGGATTGGCGCCGGCCACGACGTTCTTTAATCCCTCGACGAAGATGGCTTCGGCCAGAACCGTCGCGGTGGTGGTGCCGTCTCCGGCTACGTCGGACGTCTTGGAAGCGACTTCCTTGACCATCTGGGCGCCCATATTATGGTAAGGGTCTTTGAGTTCTATTTCCTTGGCTACGGTTACGCCGTCTTTTGTGACGGTGGGCGAGCCGAACTTCTTTTCCAGGATGACATTGCGGCCGCGCGGTCCCAGGGTGACCTTGACGGCTCTTGCCAGGATATTGATTCCTTCCTTGATTGCTTCGCGGGCTTCCTGGTCATAAATTATTCTTTTGGGGGCCATAGTGTTTTAATCCTCCTTTTAGAGCCAGTTAGTTACAGACCGATGTAATCGGGATGTATCGTCACTGGGTCTTATCCCGCTCTTTCTTCAGAAATAGCGGGATTGATGTTTTAGTCTAATACGGCCAGAATATCGTCTTCTGACATAATCAGGTATTCTTTTTCCTCCACCTTGATTTCGTTGCCGGCGAAAGAAGCGAATACGATGCGGTCTCCGGTCTTTACGGACAGCTTTGCCCGGGTCCCGTTATCCAGCAGTTTTCCGTCACCGACAGCGATGACCTTGCCTTCTTTGGGTTTTTCTTTGACTGTGTCAGGCAGGACGATGCCGCCCTTGGTTTTGCCCGCTGATTCGAGTCTCTCCACTATTACTTTGTCTCCTAACGGTCTCAGTTTCATAATCTCTTTCAACCTCCTTCTGCATATAATAAGTTACATTACATCCCGACATTGGGTAAAGGCCCCGTAATATACAAGTTCTGCAAATTATGTCAAGTATTATTTTTATTTTTAGCAGGTTGTTTCCGGACGCAGGTTTGATGCGCCGGTATTATGATTGCCGGCGGCGCGCCGGGATGGTAATTAACCGGCGTCCGGCAGCATCCGCCGGCGGGCCAGTCTTTAAATCGTTGACAGAACATTCTTGGCTTGTTACTTTATGGCATTTGAAATTAAATAATTGCGCGAGAAATAAAGGTGGCAGTATGAATAAGTTAAGAATTGTGATTCCCAAAGGCAGGATTTTCGAGAATGTGGTGAAATTGCTGGGCGAGGCGGGCATTTACATACAGGTGAGCGAAAGGGGCTACAGGCCGGTTGTCAGCAACACGGATGTCGAGATAAAAATAATGAAACCGCAGAATATCCCCAAACTGGTGGAGCTCGGTTCGCACGATATCGGTTTCACGGGTTATGACTGGATTGTCGAGACGGGAGCAGAGATAACGGAAATAATGGATTTAAAGCTTAATCCGGTCAAGATTATCGCGGCTGTTCCCGAGAATCTTACTGATAAAGACTTGAGGAAGAAGAAACTGGTGGTTGCGTCCGAATACGAGAATATCGCCGTGACATACCTTAAAAAATCCGGATATAAGTATGTGTTTTTGCGGACCTACGGGACAACTGAAGTCTTCCCGCCGGATGACGCGGATATGATAATCGATAATGCGGCGACCGGGAGGACTCTGGCGGAGCATAATCTTAAGGTGATTGCGACTCTTCTGAGCTCGTCCACGCGATTCATTGCCAATAAGGGTGTCTTGAAAGATTCGTGGAAGAGAGAGAAAATCCTTGAGATGAAAACGTTATTCCAATCGGTGCTCGATGCGCGCGAGCGGGTGATGCTGGAAATGAATGTACCCAAGCTTAAAATTAAAACCATAGTAAAAATGCTCCCGTGCATGCGTTCGCCCACTGTTGCGCCTCTTTACGGCGAACAGGGATATGCCGTTAAGGTCGCCGTGAAAAGGGCCGAAGTGGTTAAATTAATCCCCCTGCTCAAAAAACTCGGGGCAACGGACATCCTGGAATACGAGTTCCGGAAAGTAGTCGTATGAAAAAATCCGTGATGGAACTCGAAGAATACTCCGTCTCGCAAGAGGCGTCTGTGGCCAAGATGAACCAGAACGAGTCGCCTTATGATATTCCGGCGGAACTGAAGAAAAGGATATTGGACAAACTGGCCGGGAGCAAATGGAACCGGTATCCGCCCGGGAAACCGGAGGCGTTGATTGATGCGATATCTAAATACGCCGGTTGGACCGCTTCCGGGATAGTTGCCGGCAACGGCTCGAATGAGATAATCCAATCAATATTGCTGGCGGTTTGCGAACCGAGAGACAAGGTTGTGGTGGTATCGCCGGGATATTCGATTTTTCCGCGGCTGGCCCAAATTATGGGGTTGAAAACCATCGATGTCCCACTCCTGGAAGATTTCAGGTTTGATGTCCCGGCTATTATTGAAAAGTCAAAAGGCGCGCGCCTGGTGATTCTGGCTTCGCCCAATAATCCGACCGGAACAGTTTTGGGCATCGAAGAGATTAAGGATATTGCCAGACGCATAAAAGGAACTTTTGTGGTTGATGAGGCGTATTTTGAGTTTCATAAGAAAACGGCCTTAAAACTTCTTGAAAAGACGGATAATCTGATGATTATACGGACGTTCTCCAAGGCGTTTGGCCTGGCCGGCCTGAGGTTGGGTTATCTGATGGCCAGGCCGGAGACGGCCAAAGAAATAAGGAAAACAAAGCTCCCGTTTTCGGTGGGGATATTCCAGCAGATTGCCGGAGAATTGATAGCTCGTAACGGCAAATATATCGGTAATATCGCTGATGAGGTCATAAAGGAAAGAGAAAAACTGTTTCTGGAGATGAGTAAAATCAGCCCGGTAAAGCCGATACCGTCGTTTGCCAATTTTATTTTATTTTCCATAACGGATAGGCTCACTAAAGGCGTATTTGAATCCCTTTATAAACAGGGCGTGCTGCTGAGGTATTTCGAAACACCGCGTTTGAAGAATATGCTCCGGGTAACGGTTGGACGGCCTGAAGAGAACTTGATATTCTTGCGGAAACTGAAAGCGATACTGGGGGCATAGATGCCAACCCCGTTACAGCAGATTAAATTTGTGTAACATGGTGATTTATTTCGCATTATTCATAAACCTTATATGTTGAGAGGTTAAAGTAAAAAAGAGTTTTGATATGCTGTATACGGGGCAAATAGAAGGAATTCTTTTTGATATGGACGGCGTCCTGGTTGATGTCTCGGCATCATACAGGATGGCCATAGAAAGAACCGCTGAATATTATCTCAAGGAGAAGATAAATTCCGGGGAAATACAAGAATATAAAACAAAAAGCGGTTACAATAACGACTGGGATATTACCGAGGCGATTTTGCTGGCACGGGGATTGAAAGTGCCCAAGGATGAAATAATAAAGACTTTTCAGGGGTTTTACCTAGGGGCTGATTTTGACGGCCTTATCACCAATGAGAAATGGCTGTTGGATATTGATATCCTGAGCAAGATAAAACAGGATTACAAACTGGGCATCGTCACAGGCCGTCCGCGGGGAGATGCCGGCTATACCCTGGAAAGGTTCGGGGTAAATAAGTATTTTAACGCCTTGATAACTATGGATGACGTCGAAGGCAGGCAGAAGCCCGACCCGTACGGCATTAATCTGGCTCTTAAGGAGTTGAATATACGGCGGGCGGTTTATGCCGGCGACAATATCGACGATATCAAATCGGCGGTTTCGGCCGGGGGTTATCCCGGTCGGTATCATCGGACCGCATACAGGGAACAGGGAGAAGGTTGCGCAATCATACAGGGGATTAGGCGCCAAATACATATTAAAGAGTGTCAACGATATCGAGGAGGTATTGAAATGCGAAAAGCAACCATAGAAAGAAACTCCAAGGAAACGCAGATAAAAATCAAGCTCAATATCGATGGGTCCGGGCAGGGCAAAATCGTTTCAGAGATAGGATTCCTGAACCATCTTCTGGAAACACTGGCCAAGCACGGTTTGTTCGATATCGAAGCCCGGATAAAAGGTGATATCCATGTCGACCAGCATCACATAGTCGAAGATACGGGCATAGCTTTGGGCGCGGCATTCAAGAAAGCCCTGTCGGATAAAAAAGGTATAAAAAGGGCCGGGTTCTTCATCTACCCGATGGACGAATCGTTGGTCATGGCCGCCGTAGATATCTCCGGCCGGCCGTATCTTAAAATAGATGCCAACTTCCGGAACAAAAAGGTGGGCGAATTCGCCACGGACTCATTGGAGGATTTCTTCCAGGGGTTCGTATCTTCTCTGGCCGCCAACCTGCATATACGGGTTTATTACGGGCGTTCCGACCATCATAAAATTGAAGCTGTATTCAAAGCCTTCGCGAAATCGTTGAAAGAGGCCTGTGAGCAGGACAAGAGATTAAAGAATAGGATTCCCAGCACAAAAGGAATGTTATGATCGGGATAATAGATTATGGGGCGGGTAATCTGCTCTCCGTGAAAAAAGCGCTGGAGCATCTGGGCGTTGATTGCAAAATCATCGACACGAAAAGCAAGTTCCAAGAGGTTGATAAGGTGATTTTGCCCGGTGTCGGGGCTTTCCAATCCGCGATTCGGAAATTGAAATCCACGGGGATTTACGGGATTACCAAGGATTGGCTGCTGGCTGATAAGCCGTTCCTGGGGATATGCCTCGGGATGCAGCTTCTTTTCGAAGGCAGCGAAGAATCCAAAGGGGTAAAGGGCTTCGGGGTATTTAAAGGCAAGGTAGTCCGTTTTAAATGCGGCAAGGTCCCGCAAATCGGCTGGAACCGGGTGCGCATACAACGGAAATCAAAAATAATGAGCGGCATAAAAGATAAATCATTTTTCTACTTCCTGCACGGATACTTCGCCAAACCGGCAGACGGCGATATAATTACCGGGACAACCGAGTATCGCGCAGTTTATCCGTCGGTGGTTGAAAAAGGCAACATCTACGGTGTCCAGTTTCATCCGGAGAAGAGCAGCGCTGTGGGTCTTAAATTGCTTAAAAACTGGGTAGAAATATGTTAACCATAAGAATAATCCCCTGTCTTGACGTGGAATCGGGACGGGTCGTGAAGGGCATAAAATTCCGCAATATAAAGGATGCCGGAGACCCCGTCGAACTGGCGAAACTTTATAATAACCAGGGGGCAGATGAAATAACATTCCTCGACATTGAGGCGTCATATAAAAGCAGGGAAATAATGGTTGATGTCGTAAGAAAGGTCTCAAATGAGGTTTTTATACCGCTCACGGTGGGCGGCGGGATAAGAAGCACCCGGGATATGCGCAAGGTGTTGAGCGCCGGTGCCGACAAAGTCGCCATATGCACATCGGCCATAGAAAATCCGGGGCTTATTTCCGAAGGCGCAAGAATGTTCGGCTCGCAATGCATCGTTCTTTCGATTGACGCGAAGAAAGATGGCCAAAAATGGTTTGCATACACGCACGGCGGCAGGCGCAATTCCGGGCTTGATGCCGTGGAATGGGCCAAAAAGGGCGCCAAACTCGGCGCCGGGGAAATACTCCTTAATTCCATAGATAAGGACGGGACAAAAGAGGGTTATGATATCGGGTTAACCAGAAAGATTTCTCAAAGCGTTGGCATACCCGTTATCGCCTCCGGCGGCGCCGGCAACCTGAAACAGATTCTTGATGCGGCTGTCGGCGGCAAGGCCGATGCCATCCTTATGGCGTCTTTGTTGCATTACGGCCGATATACGATTGCTAAAATAAAAAAATACCTGCGACGGAACGGAGTGGTTGTAAGATGTTAATAGCGTCTATAGACCTGATGGGCGGCAAGGTGGTCCAGCTAAGGCAGGGAAAAGAAAAAGTCCTTGAGCGTGATGACCCTTTGGCGCTGGCCAAGGAATTTGACCGGTACGGCGAAGTAGCCGTCATAGACCTTGATGCCGCAATGAACCCAGCCCCTGCGCGCAAGGGCGGGGTGAACCAGGGTGAAAATCTTGAAATAATAAAGCGGATTCTCAAGATTGCGGAATGCCGGGTCGGCGGCGGAATCAGAACCATAAAAAAGGCCAAGGAATTGATTTCTTTCGGAGCGGTCAAGGTCATCATCGGGTCAACCGCATTTGAAAATGACCGGATAAATAATAGCTTCCTGCAGGAACTGGCGTCAGCCATCGGCAGAGATAGGATAATCGTCGCCATCGACGCCATAAACGGCGAAATCGTTACGCAAGGATGGAAGCATAAGACCGGCCTTGGCCTTTTTGACGTCATAAATAAATTGGAAAACTACTGCTCGGAATTCTTATATACGTGTGTTGAGAAAGAGGGGCTATTGCAGGGCATAGATATGGAAAAGGTCAGGGGCGTGGTAAAAGCGACTAAGAACAAGGTGACCGTTGCGGGCGGCGTGAAGTCAATCGACGAAATAAGGGAAATCGGCCGGATTGGGGCTGATGCGCAAATCGGCATGGCGCTTTATACGGACAAAATAAGCATCAAAGAAGCGTTTATAGAATCCCTGAACTGGAAAAATGAACCCAGCACCTGCGCGCAGGGGCTGGGTGAACTGATACCGACCGTTACGCAGGATTGCAAGGGCGGGGTTTTAAATCTGGCATACAGCAACAAGGCTTCTCTCAAGAATGCCTTTGAAACCGGTAAGATGTGGTATTTCTCAAGGTCAAGGAATAAACTCTGGATGAAAGGCGAAACATCGGGCAATACACAGGAGCTCATAAGGATAAGGGCGGATTGCGACCAAGATACTCTGCTGGCAACGGTAAAGCAGAAAGGCGTGGCCTGCCACACCGGCTCTTACTCCTGCTTCGGCGGTAAGAAGTTTAACCTTAATGAGCTTTATGAGGTCATCCAAGACAGGATTAAGAACCCGGCGCCCCAGTCATATACGGCGACATTAACCGATGAACTGCTGAAGGAAAAAATAATGGAAGAGGCCGATGAGGTCATAAGGGCAAAAACTAAAGATGAAATCATCTGGGAAGCCGCGGACGTAATGTACTTTCTGACCGTTTTGCTGGCCAAGAACGGCGTTGAGATAGATGATGTATTATTCGAACTTGCGCGCAGGAGAATAAAGTAAAGTGAAAATTCTAAAAGGATCCGCCCTGAAAGAAAGTTTCTTTGCCTATAAGGACTCGGGTGAGATCCCTGCCATAAACGGAATATTAAAAGATGTCCGCCGGAATGGCGATAGCGCCATAAAGAGGCACACCCTCAAGTTTGACGGTGTTAGATTGCTAAAAATACGGGTAACCGCCGCTGAGATAAAGTCCGCCTATAAAAAAGTCAATCCCAAAATCATAACCGCCCTGAAACAAGCCGCGGCCAATATCAGGAAATTCAGCCGAGAACAGTTGTCCCAATTCAAGGATTTCGATATGGAAATATCCCCCGGTGTTTTTACGGGACAGAAGGTCATACCGATAGAGCGGGTCGGCGTTTATGTCCCGGGCGGAAAGTTCCCTCTGGCTTCCACTCTGCTGATGTGCGCCATACCGGCCGGTGTTGCCGGGGTATCAGGGATATTTGTCTGCTCCCCGCCGTCATACAAGGGCTCTATCCACCCGGTAATCCTTGTTGCGGCCGATATTGTGGGTATCAGTGAAGTATACAAAGTCGGCGGCGTCCAGGCGATTGCCGCAATGGCTTACGGGACGCAAACCATAAAGAAGGCTGATAAGATTGTCGGGCCGGGCAATAAATACGTGGCGCTGGCCAAAAAAGAGGTTTTCGGGCAGGTCGGGATTGATTGCATAGCCGGACCTTCGGAGATTATAATCATAGCCGATGAGACTGCGAATTCGGATTACCTGGCCGCCGACCTGCTTGCTCAGGCAGAGCACGATGCGGACGCCTTGCCCATATTGATAACCACGTCCTTCCGGCTCGCGGAAAGAGTCAATAAGGCGGTGGAACTGCAACTCGGGAAACTGAAAACAAAAGATACCGCGAAGATTTCCATAAGCAGAAACGGGCTGATAATCATTGCCGGCAATATGGAAGAAGCGATAAATATTGCCAATAAAAAAGCCCCGGAACATCTTGAATTGCAGGTAAAGAATCCCCGGCGCTATATA
>JAZDFB010000091.1:0-3777 GCA_043808305.1 Planctomycetota bacterium
GCTAAACAGATCGGCATTTTTACGGTGCGCGTAATGCAGGGTGAATTCAAGGATTTTAATCTTGACAGGGCGCATGAAGCCGATATTAATATCAAGAGTATTATTGAACTCCCCAAGATATTATAATGATACTGCGAGCTAAATACATAATAGTCGACCCGGAAACTATTATCCAGGACGGTTATATTTCCGTCAGCGGCCATATTGTCAAATCAGTTTCGCGCGGGAAATGTAGAGGGCCGGTGCGTGATTTAGGCGATGTGGTTCTGAGCCCCGGTTTGGTCAATTCGCATACCCATCTTGAAGGTCCGGAGCTTTATGGCGGCGTCCAGCCGCCGGGCGCCCCTAAACTGAGGCCGCCCCAGCGGTTTACCGACTGGGCTCAAAAAGTAATCAAAATCAGGAAATCACTGGCCGTTGGCTATATAAATAAAACAGTTGCCCATGGATATAAAGTTTGCGTCCGGAATGGAATCACTACTGTCGGGGACCACACGCATATTTTGATTAATGCCCGGGCGCAGTTGGAAGCGCCTATAAGGCGTTTTATTTTCGAGGAAATATTCAATCTCAACCCGGTGACTGCGGATTTAACTTACCGCCAGGTTAAAACCGTTTGCGGCTCGATACAACAGAATTCGCTGCTTCACGTTGGGCTGGCGCCGCACTCGCCATACTCGGTTTCCGGCCCGCTTTACCGGAAACTTTTTGCTTTTGCCCGCGCTCATGGCAGCATTATGTCAACGCATCTTTCAGAACACAAAGAAGAAGTGGCTTTTACCAAAACTGGCAACGGCAAGATGGTCACTTATCTTAAGAAGATCGTCCGGTTTTACGATACCTGGAAACATCCTTATTGCACGCCGGTTGGATATATGCATAAACTGGGAATACTCAAGCCGCCGGCATTTTTTGTCCATTGCAATTACCTGTCGCGCAACGACATCAGTTTGCTGGCCGACTCAGGCGCCAGCGTAGTTTTTTGCCCGAACAGCCACCATTATTTCGGCCATAGAGACCATCCATTCAGGCAATTACTTAAATCGGGAGTAAATGTATCCCTCGGCACAGACGGGCTGGGCAGCAACGCCGATTTGCATATCCTTAAGGAAATGAAATACATCGCCGACAATTACCGCGGACCGGGCTATTCTGAGATATTCCGGATGGGCACGGTCAACGGCGCCAGGACATTAAATCTACATAAGAAAATCGGAGCGCTTAAGGCGGGCTACCAGGCCGATATCGCGGCATTCCCCATAAAAGCTGATATCAGCGCTAACGAAGTCATCCCTTACCTGATTCACAACACACCCCAAAGCGTGCTTACCATGGTATCCGGGAAAATCCTGAAGCTATAACAGGCTTATCGGGTCGTGGTCGAATGTAACCAGAATTGACTTGCCGTATCCGGCAATTATACCTTTGACCGAATCAACAGCCAGTTTCAGGGGATTAAAATCCTTTGCTTTAATAATCACATGCCAGCGGAATCGGCTCCTTATCCGCCCCAAGGGCGCCGGCGCCGGGCCTAATATCTCTACCTCAGGACCAAGCGTAGATTCTATGCGCCGGCTTATTTCCCCGGCAACATTTTCGATTACCTTCTCGTCTCTCCCCTCAACCAGGATCCGCAACAATTGGCTGAAAGGCGGATAATTCAGTTCCTTGCGGTAGACCAGTTCCTTCCGGGCAAACTCCTCAAAATCGTGTTTGGCCGCGGTCTGGATGCTGTAATGCTCCGGGTTAAATGTTTGAACCACTACCTTACCGCCTTTCGGACCGCGTCCGCTCCGGCCGGCCACCTGGGTTATCAGCTGGAATGTCCGTTCAGGCGAACGGAAATCCTTGATATATAGCATGGTATCTCCCGAAATTATGCCGACCAGCGTGACATTAGGCAGGTCCAGCCCTTTGGCAATCATTTGCGTGCCGACCATTATATCCGTCTCGCCCGTGGCCAAATCACATAATGCCTGGTGGTATGACTGCCGCGAGCGCATGATATCGCTGTCCATCCGGGAAACAGTCGGCACCGGTTCTTCCGTCGGCACACCCTTGGTGAAATCCGGCACAGTACTCCGGCAGTTTGTGAAATTACTGCCGGGTATAGTCGGCTGCAACTTCACAGGCAGCCGGACTACAAATATTTTCTTGATATGTTCCTCGACCTTTTCCGTCCCGGTGCCGATATTCCTCAGTTTGGGGTGGCCGCATTCCGGGCAAACGGACGGCATATCGTATTCCTTGCCGCAGTAATGGCAGAATAATTTATCCTCATGGCCTTTGGCAGTTTGTTTGTGGTAAGTCAACCCCACAGCGCAGCGCTTACAGCGGATAATAAACCGGCATCGCGGGCAGGTCACCATAGTGACGAATCCGCGCCGGTTTAAGAACAGTATCACCTGATTTCCTTCCCTGACTGCGTGCCTCAACAAAACCTCAAGTTTCTTAGACAGTATCGGCATCGGGTTCCTGGGATCCATCTCCTTGCTCATATCCACGATATCAACCGTCGGCAAAGGCCTTTGTTCAATGCGCTCCGGCAACTTTATAAGCGTATATTCGCCTGACATAGCCTTATGGTATGATTCCAGTGACGGCGTAGCCGACCCCAGTATCACGTGGGCATTTTCCGCCTTAGCCCGCCGGATAGCCGCCTCCCGCGCGTGATACATCGGGGCGTTTTGCTGTTTATATGTTGTCTCGTGTTCTTCATCTATGACCACCAGGCCCAGGTTGGAGAACGGCGCGAATATCGCCGAACGCGCCCCGATAACAATCTTTGCCTGGCCGCTCTGGATGCGTTTCCAATGCCCGGCCCGCTCCTTATTGGTTAAATGGCTGTGCAGGACAGCTATTTTATCCGTGCTGAACCTCTGGCGGAATCTTAGTATCGCCTGAGGCGTTAATGCTATTTCGGGCACCAGAACAATACTTTGCTTGCCCAATTCCAGAGCCCGGTTTATGGACTGCAGGTATACCTCTGTCTTGCCGCTTCCGGTAATGCCGTAAAGCAAGAAGACCCGTGACGCATCCGATTCCAGAACAGGCAATATCGTTTCCAGCGCCTTAGCCTGAGCCTGATTAGGCGTATATGGTTCGACCAAGGTCACTTCATCGCTCAGGAACGGGTCTTTGTTTTTGGATTTTCTGGTTATCAGGGTTTTAGGTATCTGGCGCACACCCGAAGGCAAAGCCGCGTCAAACGCCTGCCCCAGAGAGCAAAAATAGTATTCCGAAACCCACCTGCAAAGCTCAAACATCTTGTCATTCAGCAGGGGAGTTTCGTCGATGATTCGCTTGATGTCCCGGATGTTATAGCCGGCCGATGCCGCCGGCAGGCTGTCAACCAGCCCGACGCAATAGCCGATGGTAGTGCGCGGCCCGAAATCAACCTCGACCCGGGCGCCGATTTTAAGCAATCCCGATAACGGCTCCGGTATCTTATAATGGAACCGTTTATCCAGAGGTATCGGAAATACTATTTCTGCATAGGCCATATGACGCAGTATATTAATACTGACTTATTTTGCCAGAATATTATGAGTTCGGGGGACGCAATACATAATTATTGACCCCGTTAGAGATTTATGTTATCCGATGATAAATAAAGCTGGTAACCTCGTTAAAAATATGATAGATAAAATCTCTAACGGGGTTGACAAAGGAACGGGAATTGGGTAAGATGTTCCCGGAATTAAGTATTGGTTTAATAAAACTGTGCTCAGGAATTCGCATAAATAAAGGGATAGAAAATATGTCCCTACGGGAGGC
>JAZDFB010000092.1:0-13010 GCA_043808305.1 Planctomycetota bacterium
AGATAGTAGGTAGTATGTAGAGCAGGCGAGCGCTAACAGGGAGATTCACCTCAAAGCGACGTTATCTATTCCTCTTCATCAGTCTCATCAGTATCGTCAGCATAATCACACAATACGTAGAGTATGGCGTTTACCAATGCATCGACGAAGGTGTAGCTGGGCGTGTGGTCCCTGGCTACGTTGGATGAATGGCTTGTTTTCGTGCTGTTGAACGCCCTGACATAATAATAGTAGGTTGTGTTGGACTCAAGGCTTGAGTCCAAATAGCGGCATCTGGTTATGCCGTAAGATTCTTCATATAAAAATGGCGGGTAGAAAGACGAACTCCCTTGAGGATAATTACTGAGGTATGTTGCGTTGATTAGCATATAAGGATGGTGCCGGCCTTCGCGCCGATAGATTTCATACCCATCGACGTTGCTGTTATCGTCTTGCCAGGTCAGCCGTATGGAGTCATATGATTCGGCATGCGCTTTAAGGTTGGCCGGCTCATTGAGCGGGCCGCTGCTGCCCGATGCGCCGCCGCTGAACTCACAGCCGGCCAGCAACAGTCCGGTTAAGACGATACTGATGCGCAGGAACAGGTTCATATCTTTAACCCCGCTATGCGGGATAACGTGCCACTAAGTCGCTATGCTCCAAGTGGCACTAACCACGAAAGCTCGAAATAAAGAAAGTAATAAAGCTTGAATTGGAATATTGTCAAGAAGAGAATACACGCTTTCTTCACCGCAAAGTATTCTTGACATCTTAAGCGCTTTTTTTATAGTACACCATAAGATTGCATAACAGAATCAGAAAGAAAGGTTGGAGTTATGAGAATAATCACACGCGGCGATATGGACGGTTTAATCAGTTCGGTTCTGCTGACGGCGATGGAGCCGGTGCGCGAGATAGTTTTTGTTCATCCCAAGGAGGCGCAGGACGGTAATTTTTCGGCGACCAAGGACGATATCATCGTCAACCTGCCTTACATTAAAGGATGCGGCATGTGGTTTGACCATCACATATCCGAGGATGAGAAGGCCGAGGCGGTCAAGGCGTCCGGCGGTTTTAAGGGTCTGTACAAGATGGCGCCCAGCGCGGCCCGGGTGATTTATGATTATTACAAGAGCCCCAAGCTGGATGCCTTTAAAGAGATGCTCGAGGCGATAGACCGTTTTGACAGCGCCCAGCTGACCCCGCAGGATGTGCTTGCCCCCAAGGACTGGATACAACTGGCCTATACCATCGACCCGCGGACCGGGCTGGGGCCGGAATTCCAGAAGTATTTCCGCTGGATGGCTGAATACGCCAAGGAGGTGCCGATTGCCAAGATTCTTAAGCACCCCGAAGTCAAGAAGCGGGTGGATAAGGTCATAAAGGAGCAGTCCGAGTTCAAGAAGGCATTAAAAGCCAACTGCCGGATGGACGGCACGGTGGTGGTAACCGATTTAAGGAGTATTTCCCCGGTGCCCAGCGGCAACCGGTTCCTGGTATTTACCTTGTTCCCCAAGGCCAATGTCGAGGTTCGGGTATTCTGGGGCAAGCCCGCAGGCAGTCCCGATAATAGGGGCAAGGACAAGGCCAAGGTGGTAATCGCCTGCGGCCACAGTATCTTTAACCGGACCTGCAAGGTTAATATCGGCAAATTGCTTGCCAAATACGGCGGCGGCGGCCATACCGGCGCGGGCACCTGCCAGATTGCCCCGGATAAAGCCGAAGCGGCCATTAAGGAAATTGTAAATAAGCTTAAGGCTAATTAGCAACCGTTAGGACGCAGATTGGAGTTTACACTGAGTCCTTCGGTAAATGAACTTATCCTGCCCTTCGTCCTGAGGGCCTCAGGGTCCGAAGGAAGGCAAAGCCGAAGGATGATAAACTCAGCGAATCTATAACAAGAAGGCCACGCAAGCGAGCAAAATAAATGGGTTCGAGCGGTGGGAAGTGTCCCTTTTGGCTCTTTTGGCTTTTGGCACTTTTGGCATTGAACTATGAATTGAGTAAGATGTCCCCGGGATTATTGCATGAAATACAAGAAATTAGCAATTGTAATAATTTTAATAGCTCTTTCTTCCTGTGCATTTCAATTTGATTATAAAAGGTATAACAACTTGATAGAGTATTATAAAAAATGGGGTTGTCTTTCAATTGAACCTGGCTTCGCAAAGAAAATAACTCAAGAAATAAAGAAAAATAGCGCCAAGGATATAGTTCTCGTTGATTATAGTGATGATATTAAAATTTACGTAAAAAAAGATATTAAACGAAAGAAATGGGTTCCAGAAGGTTTTTTACGAACAAAACTACCTAATAGATGTAACTATAAAGAAAACAAAAAATTTATTATCGATATTACAGAATATTATGCTGCACAGTGGATATTAAAAAATCTCAATAAACCTTATTTTTATTGCCCTGCTTGTCCTCCGGTAAAAAATAAAAATGGAATATGGATAACTGAAACTGGCCCGGCAGTTATTGCAGGCCCTGGATTATTAATCCAAGTTGACGACAATGGGAAATTGATAAAAATAGAAGAAATATTTAATCCTGATTGAGTTTTATCTATTCGAGAGATAGTTCGGGGGACGCCTTACCGAATTCTAAAAAGTAGTTGCAATTATAAATCGTTATGGTATAATCTGATAGTATAAAGGGACACTTCCCACCGGTGGTAACGCACTAACCATGCCCATTTCATGGTGCAGTTTTCCTAAAAATACCCTCAGGTTATCCCGCCGAAGCGGGACAGGTCGTAGGTGCAAAGTTACAGGTTGTAACTGCAAAGTTACAGGTCGTAGGTGCAAAGTTATAGGTCGTAACTGCAAAGTTACAGGTCGTAACTGCAAAGTTACAGGTTGTAGGAGCAATGCTACGAGTTGTAGGTACGGGATTATAAGCCGTATTTTGTAGAATATAAGCTGTAACCACAAGGGTATGGGTCGTAGACCCGCCTGACCCCAGCCCGACAGAGTCATTCTGGCGGGGGCCGTCAGTTCGGGCGGCTGTCCCGCTGGAATCCTCCCGATAGCCATCGGGACGGGATGGAGTTTATCCTCCCGAATGCTTTCGGGGGGACTACGGCTCAATAGTCGGAATTGATTATATGATTTCGTGGTCGAGCCGGTAGCCGAATTCTTCGGTAGCCCACTTGCGGAATGGGCATATCAGTTCCAGCCGGACGGCCAATGGCGCCAGCGCCATTTCGGGTATCATTTGCTCAGATTTCCCCATTTTGGATACGACATACTCGCCGTTATTCTCTTTGAGGAACATCAGCAGGCTGTTGAGGCGTTGTTCGGCCGGGCCGTCTATTTTGCGCCAGACCAGCAGGCATCCCAGTGATTCCCTGAGCTTGCGCGGTCCGCCCAGTATGATATTGGTAAAGCCGTTGGCCAGCCCGCGTATCCAGGTTATCCAGTTGCCCGGGTCGCTCATATTGGCTATATAGGGCACGCCCCCGAAGATGCCTTTTTTAGGCAGTCTTGACTCCAGAATGGGGAAGACATCAAGGATTTTCTCCCGTTCCAGAGGCGCCGGGCCGGACTCTTTCCCGCTGGCCAGGATGTATTTTACTTTAACCCATTTTTCACCAGGGTAGTAAAAGGAGTCAAAGGCCATAAGGGCGGCGGCGATGAGGAGCACCGCCCAAAACGGCAAGATTACGCCCAGCATATAAAAATATATGTAAATCGGGGCGATAATCATTATGAAACTGAGCGGCAGAAAGACCAGCCCGATTATGCCCAGCCCTATGGTTTCCCAAAGCAGGGCTTTCTTCCTCTTGGCGATGATTTCTGAGAAGAACATTATTAAATAGGCGGTTTGTTAAAGAGATTATCGTCCTCTGCCTTTGCTTCCGGTTTCGGATTTTGTTCTTGTTCCTTTGAGCGCTCAAGGAATTCCTTGATAATGACGGTTACGGCATCCCGGTCCTTTCCCAATATCCGGACCACGTATTTATTCCCTGAACGGCCCAGGCTCTGGATATCCACCATGGCGCCGAATCCGTTGGCCGAGATAAAGCCCCGAAGCTCCTCGGCTTCATCCGCGGAGAAGAACGTTGCCAGCGGGATGGTGTCGAGGTTGCTGTTATTAGAGTTTTCCCGGCCCTTGCCGGTTGTATAAGATATGAATATAATGAACATCAGGACAATAGCGCCGATGACGACGAATTCAATGATGCTGTTTTCAATCATAGTATAAATACTTTAGTATAATATTTTTATTCCTTATTTCCTCGGCCGGTTCGCGGGACAGGTTATTATTCCCCGGTCTGCGTCAACTTCAATATAATCTCCGGTTTTTATGATGGATACGATTTTGGGAGCCAGGTCCGAGACGAACGGTATCTTGGACAGAATAGCGCTTTCGGTAAGGTTGTAATCCGGCGCTTTGATAGTGACCAGGGCGGCCGGAGCCTTTTTCTTCTGGACCAGCGTCATCAGCACCGATGACCCGCCTGATGAACCCTTGGTTTCTTTGAATATCAGCACTGCATCTTTCAGCAATAGCCCTTTATTGGGATTATTTGAGGCGATGATTTCACCGGTATCCAAATCCACATCTCCTAAAAAGGAAAAGCTGTCCGGGCAGACCAGGGCTTTACCCCGCGCTTTGCCCCGGACTATTTTACGGCCTTTGAATACTTTAGTCATAAATAAATCCTGTAAGCGGATTAAGCAGATAAGGCGGATTAATCTGCTCTATCAGCAATATCAGCTAAATCTGCTTACGTGTTTTCCTTTCAACGCGGCTTTGATACATCTGTCCGTATCAGTCAGGACGGTCCGGCATCCCAAGAGGTCTTTTACATAGCGCGCCATCTTGACGCTGTCCATTACCATATTCTTTACATACGGGACGGGCAAGCCGTATTCACGGCAGGTGGAAATCCGCATATGGCTTTCCACCGGGCAGGTATCGGCCACGACCTTGGCGCCGGCCTTCTCGATTATCTTTACATAACCGGAATATTCCGCCTGCCGGCGGGTCATCCGGTTAGTGCAGACCCAGAAATTCACGCCCGGCGCTATCCGTTTCCCGTCCAGCTGTTGGGCGACATACTTTATCTGGGCCAGATTGTAATGCGGACAGCCCAGCGTGACGAAATCAATATCCGCACCTGACGGAATGGTATTCATCTGGTAATAGACCTCGTCCAAATCACGGGCTTTGATTTCATAAACAGTTTTGGGAATGCGCTTGTTTCCGAAGGCTTCTTTCACGGTTCTGGCTTCGGGCGTAACGCCGGGGATATGGAACAAGGTTACCGAGCCGGAGGTAGCCAAGGCCGCGCCCAGCCCGATCAGCCAATCCGTCCTGTGCGGGGCGACGCCTTCAATCACCGGCACTTCGCTGCCGACTATCTTGCCGATGGCAAATCCCAGGGCGCACCAGGCGTCGTATGTCTTCAACCGGTCCGGCGGAATCCTTACCTTGAAGAGGTGCGTGCCGTAACGGTTTCCCGGCAACAGGTAGCCCATCAGCGGGTATTTGCCGGTGATTGCAGAATAACGGCTGAACAATCCGCCGCGGTTCGTCCGGGCACCTAATACTGAATTGAAATAAATAATGGCGCTGCTCTCAACCGAGGCGATGTAACTGCCGAAAGGCGGGACAAAGCCTATGAGTTGTGGGGTGCAGGTGTATGTTTCCAGAATGCCCATAGAACGGTGAGCGGCTTCCACTTTCGCCTGAAGCCCGGCCAGCTTTTTGGGGATGCCGGTAATCCAGGGTTTTTCCAGGTCGGCGCAGAGCGTTGAAGTGGTGGTGGGCACGCAGACCCTGGCTTTTCTGCCGGCGTATTGCACCAAATCCTCGACCGCGCCTTCGTATATGCCCATCTCAGCCGGATAATGGCAGTAAGAAATATCCGCCAATTGTTCCGCGCCGAATGCCTCGCCTAACTGGATGATATAATCAAGCGCCTCAGCCGCCACCGGCCCCTGGGCGCCGCCACGCATCCGTTTTTCCTGCTCGGTAAGTTTCATGGCTTAATGATTGTCCCTTTCAATAGATTTTCCGGGATGACGTCGACCACCAAGGCGCTGGGATAATCCTTGGTATGGTAAGTAGTTTGATGGGCGATAATGGCCTTGGTCTCATCGGCCTGCGCTGTATCGGTATTCAGGTGCGGCGAGAACTTAGGCACCGCGCTGCTGCTGATTTCGAGGCGTATTTGATGCCCCTTTAAAAAGCGTATGCCCGTGGCCCAGATGTCAATGGTGACTTTATATACTTGGCCGGCTTTGAGCCATTCGGCTTTGGACAGCGAGTTCCTGAATTCAGCCCGCTGGATGCCGTCTTGGATTTGGATGGCCTTGCTGTTAGGCCAGACATCGACTAATTTAGCCGTGAAATCCGTGCCTTTTACATCCGTTGAAATAAAGAGTTCGGCAAATACCCGCCCGCAGACGACCATATCTTCCTTGAGCGGGGCAGTGGAGTAAACCAGCACATCCATTCTCCGCTCGATGGACTGCTGGTCTGACGCTTCGCCCAATTGCAGGCTGACCGGGTCGGTGACATAAGGCACCGGGTCTGTCGGGTCGTAGGTATAACAATCGGACTTTTCAGTCGGTTTGGGCGCCTCCAAGCTTAGAACGCCGTCGCCCAATAATGAATTGGCATTGCCGTTGCTGTGCAGATAGAACTTGGTGGTAATGGCTTTGGGGATGGGCCAATCGGGGAAGCCGTGCCAGCTATTTTCGCCCATGATGAAGATACGGCACTTTGGTTCGGGCTTTTTATCGTGTTTTTCTCCGGCCAGATGCCGGGCGAAGAATTTCAATATGATGGAATTCAGGTCAATCACCGCCTGCGGGCCGAAATCTATCTCGCCCACTTTGCTTGATTGGTTCAATTTGTGCGGCCAGCATCCGACAATCAGCCTTTGTTCATCGCGGACTTTGGGTGTTTTTCCGTTTGCCCTCATTCCCGGGTAATTCTTATAGGTGGAAATCCCATCATCGTCATACCATCCGCAGATGTGCATAATAGGGATATTGACCTTATTCCATTTATGCATATAACAAACCTCTTTCCACCAGGCATCAAATGTGGGGTGGTCCATCCAGTTCTGCCAGGTGCGGCTTTTCATTCCGACCGCTTCATCCATCTTGCGCAAGGGCAGGTATCGGTAAAGTTTAGCCCAGTTAATATTACCCAGATTCTGGTTGGTCTTGCCGAATACCATCAATCCCCAGACAATCATATTCCAGAAGAAAGCGCCGTTCTGGTAGGGCACATTGATGACGGGGTCGGGCAAGGGCACTAAAGGTACGATGGCTTTCAGCGCCGGATGCGATTCGGGCGCGACTATCCAGGTGCAATATCCTTCGTAACTGCCGCCCATCATGCCGATGCGGCCGTTGCAGAAATTCTGCTTGGCTAACCAGTCAAGGGTATCAAGTCCGTCCTTCTTCTCAAACCGGAAAGGTTCCCATTCGCCCTGGCTGTCGTGCCTGCCCCGGCAATCCTGGTAGGCATAGGCGATGCCTCTCTGGGCCATCCATATTTTGCCAGCGATGCGCAGGGCGTCGTGGTTGCCGTAGGGTGTGCGGGAAAGGATGACCGGGAAAGGGCCTTTGCCTTTGGGAAGATAAAGGTCGGTGGAAAGTTTGGCGCCGTCCCTCATGCGTACCTTGACATCAATCTTTTGTTCTACTTCGTATTTGGGAGTCAGGCTCGTTATCATTTTATATTACGCTCCATTTAACACCTGTTTGATGACCCGGCGGAAATTACCGCCGAGTATCTTGGTTATCTCTGTTTTATTGAATCCCCGGCGGTCCAGCGCATAGGTGATGTTAGCCAGTTTGGAGACATCCTCAAGCCCTTTGCAGGTGCCTTCATAGCCGTCGAAGTCCGAGCCCAGGCCGACGTAATCGACCCCGAATTTGTCCGCCACATACTGGATGTGGTTGACCACGTCATCGACGGAGATGACCATTTGGGCCCTGACTATAAATTCCGGCATATAGAATATGCCGACCACGCCTTTGCGGCGGACGATTTCTTTGAGTTGGCTGTCGTCGAGGTTGCGGTTGATGTCGCACAGGGCGCGCACGCCGGTGTGAGAGGAGATGATCGGTCCGCGATACATCCGGACCAACTGCCAGAAGCCGGGCGCGGCCAGGTGCGCCACGTCCAGGATCATGCCCAACCGGTTGGCGGCGCGGACGACTTGGCGTCCGAATGGCGTCAGTCCGTGCGGCTTATAGCTGGTTGGTTTGTAGGGATTCTGGGTGCCGATGCCGTCGGCCAGTTCGTTGGGCGCGTTCTGGGTCAGGGAAAGGGCGCGCACTCCCAGCTTATAAAAAGTGTCGACCATATCGATATTGCCGGCAAAGGGCAATCCGCCCTCGATGCTGATGATAAAATAATTGCAATTAGGGTCGGGCGCGGCGATGTCCTTGCCATTGAGTACCAGCTTTATCCGTCCGCGCGACTGGCGGACGGCGTGATGAATCTCGAACAGGAACTTCAGTGCGTAGACAGTGGCGTCCAGGCCCCGGAACACCCGCGGGGTGTAGATGGCCATAAACTGCAGGTCTACGGCGCCCTGTTTCAGGCGGGGGTAATCTATGCAAAGCGGAGCCCCGGCCCAGCCCTGTTTAGGTGAGCATCCCCGAACGGGGATGGGCGTCGGACCGGCGTTGGGGAGGCGTTTGCCGGTATAGAAATCATAACCGGACAGGACCTTGCCGAAAGTGTCGGCGTGGCCGTCGATTATGAATGCTTCCCGGTGCAACTTTAGTAATTGGGTTTTGTTCATAAAGGCTGTTTATATTTTCTCTATTTTTCTTGATTAAAAACGATGATAATGTAATTTAAACGGTTCTGTTATTCAATAAATTCCCGACATAAAAGGAGGGTTAATATGGGTGCACAAGGAAGCGGCACGGGGTCTTTGGTGTCAATGATAGTTATGTTTGCCATAATGTTTGGGTTGATGTATATCCTGTTAATCGGGCCCCAGCGCAAGAAGGAAACCGAGCGCCTGAATATGCTCAGGAACATCCAGAAAAACGACCCGGTCATCACCTCGGGCGGTATTTACGGCATTGTCCAGCAGGTCAAGGAGACCGAGCTTATCATCAAGATAGACGAGAGCAACAATACCAAGATACGGGTTGCCAAGAGCGCCATTATCGGCGTGGATAGGAATCCGGCGGCCTCTGAGGAAAAGAAGTAAAGAAATGAGCCTGTTGCATAAACCCCTATATGGAATTAACATATACCACATATTGTAGTTGCCCAATTCATTGGGCACTATATGTTGTGCCTGATAAATCAGGCAACTACTTTATGCAACAGGCTCAAATAAGGAAGATATTATGAGTGAATCTTTAAAGTGGCAATTATTTTTCGTCTTGATAGTAGTTTTGATAGCCGGTTATTTTTCTTACCCGATAGAGGACAAATGGGGGTTCCGGCAGGGTGAATGGTTCGAAGGGCGCAAGGTCCAGCCGGGGCTTGACCTGCAGGGCGGCGCCGAGATAAGGGTCCAGCTCCAGAAGTCCGGCCTGGATCCGGCCAAGGTCAGGGAAAGCACCGACCGGGCCAAGGATACCATAGAAAAGCGCATCAACCTTTATGGATTAAAAGAGCCGCGCATCCAGCGTTACGGCGAGGACCAGATACTCATCCAGTTGCCGGGAATGGATGCGGCTGAGATAGACCGGGTTAAAAGGGTCATTACCACGACCGGCCGTTTGGATTTTAAACTTGAGGCCGACAAGGAAATCGCCAATGACTACACCGACCGTTACCCGCAAGCGCCGTCCGGATATAGCTGGTATGAAAATCAGGACAGGCCGGAAAGGTCGGACCGGTTGTTGGTTAAGGATAAGGTCGAGCTGACCGGCGAGAATCTGATAGAGGCCGGCACGCACCTGGGCCAGAAGGGAATGGTAGTAAGTTTTAAGCTTTCGCCCAAGGGCAAAAAGGTCTTCGGCGATATTACCTCCAAATACGCCGAGTCGGTTATAGGCCCGGACAATGCCCGGCGATTGGCTATTTTACTGGATAATAAACTGGTATCGGCGCCGCTTATCCGCGAGCCGATTACCGGCGGCGAAGGAATCATCGAGGGCAACTTCACGGTCCAGACAGCGCAGGACTTGGCCACGGTGCTGAGGTCGGGCAGTCTGCCGGCATCGCTGGAAATAGTCAGCGACTCGTTCGTCGGACCGAGCCTGGGCGAAGACTCCATCAAGCGCGGCATCATATCATGCGGACTGGCCATGATAGTGGTGGCCTTATTCATGCTAATATATTACCACGCGGCCGGGCTGATAGCGATTATCGCCCTGGCCATGAACTTCACGCTGATATGGGGTATTCTTACTTTCTTTAACGCCACCATGACCCTGCCGGGCATCGCGGCCTTGATTCTGACTATGGGCATGGCGGTCGACGCTAATATCATTTTCTACGAGCGCATCCGCGAGGAGCGCGAGAAAGGGCACGACGCCAAGACGGCGTTCGAGGGCGGATTTAACCGGGCTTTGGTTACGGTTGTAGATTCCAACCTGACTACGCTGCTGGCCGGATTGATACTTTTCTATTTCGGCACCGGTCCACTCAAAGGTTTTGCGGTGGTCCTTTGCGTAGGTATCCTGACCACGCTGTTTACCGGTTATTTCGCGACCAAGGTAATGATGCAGTTGGCCATCGAATCGGGTATCATTAAAACGGTGACCATGATAAAGATATTCAGGAATCCGCAATTCAAGTTCATGAAACTCGCTAAATTATGCCTGTCGATATCCGCGATTCTTGTTGTTGGTTCGATAGTGCTTTTCCTAGTCAAGGGCAAGGACAGCTACGGCATAGATTTTACGGGCGGGACGGTGCTCAATATCAAGTTCCGCGGTCCGGAGGATATTTCCTACGTCCGGAACACTATCCAGTCCATCACCGCCACGGACAGCGCCGGCGTGGTCAATGCCAAGTATTCCGATGCCGAGGTCCAGAGTATGATGGAGCGGCTGAGCAAGGATAAGAAGGTTACCCGCATAACGATGGGAGATATTTTCGCCCAGTCGCAAACCAACTGCGACGAATTCCAGGTCAGGACCAGGTTTGTGACCACGGCGCCGGGAGTAATCGAACTGAAACGCGACCTGCAGGCGGCATTTGCGGACAGGATAGTGCCCGACCCGATAACCAACATTGAAAATATCAGCAAGCGCGACTATAAGCTCAAGATGACCATCCAACTGGGAAGCCCGGCCAACGTAGCCGAGGTCAGGGAAAAGCTCAAAAAGGCGCTGGATGACAAAGGTTTAGCCGAACCGCTTATCACGACCGAGCCGGAAGGGATAACATCAAGTGCCAGGTTTGATATGTTTTTCAAGGATGACAAGGAGTCAGATATCGAGGCGCTGCTCAGGTTGGAACTTAACCTGCCGAGCGGTCCGTTCCCCAAGGTAGAAAGCATCAGCGGGATGGTGGCCCGTGGGCTTCAGCAGAACGCGGTTATCGCCGTAATCCTTTCATGGATAGGGATGATATTGTATCTGGCGGTCAGGTTCGAGTTCCAGTTCGGCATTGCGGCGGTTATCGCGCTGATACACGACGTGCTGATAAGCCTGGGCTCTGTGGTGCTGTTCAACATGCTGGCGCCCAAGTCGTGGGGCATATCGCTGGACATCAACCTGTCCACGGTGGCGGCGCTGTTGACCATCGTCGGCTACTCGGTTAACGATACCATAGTCATCTTTGACCGGATTCGCGAGAACACCAAGGCGATGAAGGGTGAGTCAATGAGTAAAATCATAGATTTAAGCGTCAATCAAACCCTGGGTCGGACGGTGTTGACATCTTTAACTGTTTTCTTGACAGTAACCATCCTATTTCTTATAACAGCACGGAGCGGCGGCGGCATAGCTCCATTCGCCTTCCCGATGATTGTCGGTACGATAGTGGGTAGTTATTCAACCGTGTTTATCGCCTCGGCGTTCCTTAAAGGCGCCATGGCCAAGGTAGAGAAATAATACCTTAAAGTATAGTATAATATAAATACTTTAGTATAATATTAAGGGGCTCTAACAAAACCTATTATAGGAAGTGTTTCCTCTCCCCTTGCGGAGCGGCGGCGGAGTCCCGATTACTTCGGGGCGGGAGAGGGTAGGGTGAGGGGAATAGTTTTGTTAGAGTCTCTAACCCCGCCGATAGGCGGGATAAGAGACTGTAACAGCCTTTGACTACTTCGTATTCAAAGTCTTAACAGTCTCTAAGAGGAGTAAATGTATGAAACCATCCACATTAGTCGCATTGCTCGCAGGTGTCCTGGTAATTGGCATATTATTTATCGTCTGGATAGCGGGCGGATTTGAAAATAAGGAACCGATAGTAATTCCGCCGCCCGAAGAGCCGATTACATCAACGCTGACCGCGTTCGACCCGCTGAGCGGCACCGGACTGGTTTTAACCGGCACAATGACAGCCGAGCCGGTATCCAACAGCTATACCGTCCAACCGGGAGATACACTCTGGTCAATCGCCAAGCAATTCTATAACGGCGACGGCACCAAGAGCAAACTGATTGCCGAAGCCAACAAGGACAAGCTACCCAACCCCAACAAGCTTAAGGTGGGCACGGAAATTGTCATACCTCCGTCAGGTTCCTCAACAATGCCGATGGGCAGGACCGAGCCGGCCCAGGAGCAGTCCTATAATACCAGCGAAGGCCAGAATTATACCGTTCGGAAAGGCGATACCCTTTCCAGCATTTCCAAGAAATTCTACGGGACGGTCAATAAACGCGGTGTCATAGTCAGCGCCAATAGCGACAAGCTGGCCACCGAGAGCACCACCCTGAAGGTCGGCTGGAAACTGGTTATCCCCAAGCTGTCCAAATCACCAAGCAAGACGTCAACACCCACCAGCACGCCGACGAAACCGGCCGACAATGTGCCCTCAGGCGCGTCCGAAGAAGGTCCCGGTTAGTGGCAGTAGGAGTCCCGCCCAAAGGCGGGATAAATTCCACGACGTAGAGCTACTGCCTCCCGTTAGGG
>JAZDFB010000093.1:0-8344 GCA_043808305.1 Planctomycetota bacterium
GCTGGAAGCATCAATAGACAGATTAGGCGGTAATACGCCGCCAGTAATATTCCAGTGATAAGGCGGGAATCCGTCAGCCGCACTAAGGGTTGCCTGATATGGCGCCATTTCCTCTCCATCCGCCAGAGTATTAGTGACAATCCGTAACTGGTTGCTGGTTGGCGGTGCAGACGGGTTTGGATTCTTAACAATGATGGGGCTGGCATTGATTTTAATGGTAAATGGTTTATATACAGTATATAAATCGGCATCGGATAATTCCACCACAAATGAATATATGCCGGCTGAACCGGCAGATGATGTACCGCTAATCTGTCCGCTGGAAGCATCAATAGACAGATTAGGCGGTAATACGCCGCCAGTAATATTCCAGTGATAAGGCGGAAATCCGTCAGCCGCACTAAGGGTTGCCTGATATGGCGCCATTTCCTCTCCATCCGCCAGAATATTAGTGGCAATCCGTAACTGGTTGCTGGTTGCTTGATGTATCAATATAGTAAAATCGGCGGAATCGGCATCATTGGCGGTATCCACAGCTGTAACCGAGAAATTGTAGGCCCCAAAATTACCCGGCTGGATAATCCCTGTGATTTCACCGGTAGTCGGGTTAAGCGCAAGGCCGGGCGGCACGGTGCCGGCTAAAATAGTCCAAGTAACCGGCGGCGCTCCGCCTACAGTACTGATTTTAACACTATAATAAACACCGGATTCGCCGTCTGACAGAGAAGTGGTCGTTATCCGGAGTGAACCACTCCGGGCGGCATACACGGTATTGCCGTAGGCGCCGATATTGATGCGGCCACCGTGCGGCGCAGGCTCATTGCTCCAATCATCCGCCGGGTCACCCATATCTATAGTCGGCTGGTCACTCTGTTCCCGGTAATCCTTATTGATTTCATCTACAAACACAACATCGCGGGAGATATCGCCCCATCCCGCCGCACAGCCGGAATAATCAGATAAGTTATTATTGCATATATCGTTATAAGAAATCACCGGTGTCACAATTGGCTCGCAGAAGATACCGCAACCGTTATCCATAATAATATTATTACGAATATTGGTGGAAGATGTGGCGACATAAATCGCAGCAGTAGCATGGCCAAGGAAGGTGTTATTAATAATCTCAGTATTTGAACCGCTACCGGCAAATATTCCAATATTACATCCACGAATAATAGTATTTTTGATAATGGCGGCTGAACCCCAGGTATCAATCCCAATCTGTGCGCCATAGAGTGTAAGATTAGTTATGGTTGTGGTATTAGACAAACCTCCGGTTAACAGGAAGATGCGGTCTAAACCGGTGCCGTTGAGGATAGTATGATGCGGTGAATAGCCATGGATATTAACGCCTTCTTTAATCTGGAGAGTATACGGTATGATAAAAGTACCGATACCTAATCTAATTGTGTCACCAGCCTGAGCATCAGCAATAGCGCTGATTAACTCGGGATAAGGAGTATCATTTAACATTATCGGGTAGGCTGGTTTATCGGATATCTCAACAGCATCACTCTGGAGATAATCGTAATCTTCAGCCACGACCCGGAATGTATATATCACTCCATTAGTGAGACCGCTGATGCAATAATTAGTTATATTGCCGATAAAGACAGGTAACCCATAGTCGTTTCCCTCCGGCTTATAAGAAACTAAGTATCCCCTCACATCCTGGCTCAAAGAGTGCTCCCAGAATAAGTCCACATAACTATTACCTGCGGTAACGCAAAGATTACGCGGCGGGTCAGGTGGAAGAATAGACCGATTAACCCAGAAACTCTGAAGCGCCGACCAGGCGGAATATGCGCCGCGAGCGTCAATCGTCCTTATGGCATAGACCAGATTGGTGTTATCGGGGACCGGTGCTGATAGCATAAATGATGTAACACCCGCTGCGGTGGTGCTAATATAGTCGTAATTATTAAGCACCTCGCCGTCATTATCAACCCTTATCTGATAACGTAGCGTTACTGTTATATCGGAAGCATCCGGGTCTATGCCATTATTCCAATTTATGGTCGGTGTTGAAGAAGAAATAGCGGCATTATTAGCCGGATCAAATCCTGAGGCAGGCGGGCTTGGTGCGCGGTTAGTATTACACTGGAATGCTGTCACGGTGCCAGTGCGTGTGGCTATAAATATGCGGCTGTTCGCCACGGCAGGCGATGCCAAACAGGGCGCATCCAACCCGGCCGTAAATAATGTATCCCCCTGAACGGCATCAACTATTCTGAGTTCCGATGAAATACTTGAAAGGACTGCCAGCAACGGCCGGCCATCAAACGATAGGAAAGCCGCCGGGGTCGGGCAAAGTCCATAAGGCGGTATTCTATTCTGGTCCGCGGTGACCCTTGTCCCGGTGGGTTTCTGCCATCTGACCGATTTTGTCGCCGGGTCAACCGCTATTACATACTCGTTAAGAACATACTGGTCAGACAGAGTATCAGCGTTAGTGTCCAAATAGTAATCAAACCTGGCTGTAAAATAAACATCGCTGCCAGCAAACATAAGTGATGAAGCAGCGAGTTTTGTGCCCAGCAGTGTTCCGGCAGGCGGTGCCGGGTCGGTCAGAGTAGTAGACCAGTTTGCACCTGCCCAGAGCGCAGGATTAGTATCAACCCGATAGAATGTAAGATTGCTTCCACCGGGCAGGAGGAAAACCGAATTGCCGACAACCAATGGGCTGGAAAGTAATGTCTGCCCGCCTGTGGAGTATGACCAAAGTTGGGCGCCAGAGGATTGGTTGAGTGCATAATAGCGCCCGCTGTTACATCCGATAAAGACCTTATTATCATAAATGGCAGGTGATGAATATGCAACCTGCTCTACAGTTTGCGACCATATTAACCGTTTATCCAATGCGCTGAAAGCAATAACTTTGTTATTAGGAAATCCAGAGCCCATAAACAGGGTATCATTGGTTATTTCGGGTGAGGATAACTCCGTGCCACCGGTGTAGAAGTTCCAGATAAATGAGCCATCACTGAGATTCAGGCAATAGACCTTGCCGTCGGTTGACGGGACAAAGCAACGGCCCTGATAAAGCACCGGTGATGCAATAACCTTATCGCCGCTCAGAAATGACCACAGATGAGCGCCATCTGATTCCCTGAATGCCCTGATAATTCCGTCCTTACCCCCAACTACGAGGATACCGTCTGCGACAGCGGGCGATGAAGTCACCTCAGAACCTACGGTATCATTCCAGAGGACGGTAAATGCGCTATCCAGTTTTTCAGGGGTATTTCTGGCTCTGCCGGCGCCCTGTCCAAAAGACGACCAGTCCTCAGCACGTAGGTTTGCGGCGCTGCCTATAAACAGAAGAATTACACAGCACATCGCGAACAGCAGATAAATAACGAGGTTCTTCATACGCATACGCTTCCTTATGCCCCTTGGCAGCAGGACTTCGATGTGACATCGGAGTCCTTTAAAATTCCGTACAACAAGTTAAAACTCAACATTTATAACCTCTAACAGTATAATTCGGTTATTCGGACTACCGACTCATATTCTCCAAATAATATATTTTCCCCTGATTCGTGGGAACAAGGAAACGGCCGGTATCGGCATCGTAACTAATATCCCCAATCTTTATGCCTGAACCAAAAGAATAAGTTTTAATCACAGCCCGCTTGGATTCATCAATAACAAAGACCCTGCCATCGTTATTACCGATATATATCAAACCTTCAAAATTAGGCATAGGCGATGATTCCATAGGGGTAGAGTTAGCTTCGCCTGCGGGTCGGAAGGGATACGCCGGACCGTTAGGTGGGTCATACAGCGAACCGTCCATATTTCTTACATAGAAGTACCCGCCCATATCAACATAAAGCAATCTGGCTGCGGGCGAAAACTGAATGAAAGCCATTGTGGTAATAGAGAAAGGCCCAAAAGAAGGAGCTGCCGGGAAGTTGCCGGATAAGTTTGCAAAGTCACTGGATATAGTATTGACGCCGTGCATTCTGCCGTAATAATCACCCACATAGAGTCCGTTAGTCGAGGGCCAATATGAGGTAGGCGCACGGGTATGGTCAAACGGGCTCTTGTTCTGATGCACGACTACGGTCTCGCCAACATTGAGCCGATAGATGACCGAGCGGCCGGCCGCGTATGAAAGTCCGATCTGCGTATTGATAAACGTATGGTCAGTGGTAACCTGCGTCGGCCCGTCTACTGAAAGGATTCTGAATCGGCCGCGGTCGGCCGGCGCGGCAAGTGCATCTGTAACCACCAGGATGTCCTGCGCCTCAAGTCCAGCGGTATTCGTAATGGTCACATAAGATTGGCCGGTGGTAATCTTCAAGGAGACATCAGTTTGTAATTCCTTAAAATCCGAAGCGGCGAATAGTGTGGTAGTGATACCTATATTTTCCCAGGACGGTGTAACCCGCACGGCACTTACCGACGGCTCGGCAAATTTTATGTCATGGCTATTTATAATAACACCATAAATCTTGGGTGTAACACCATCTATCCCGCCGAAATAGAGGTTGATGCCGTCAGTAATCATGGCTGAGGTTATCTGGGTGCAGGCACGGAATGGCCAGTCGCCGGCGGCGGGGTTCAACGCCGTCCCCGTGTCTATCAGCCGGAAAAGCCAACCATCAGTTGTCCCAAAATAAAGGTAGTGTGTAGTCCCCTCGGTATACCACCAAACCGACCCGACTATATCGCCGTAGGAATTATTCACATCATAGTAATATTCCTTAAAATCACCATTCCCATCAAGGACATAGATACGGTCTATAGTGTTCGCACCTTGAATATTCTTGGAAACCTGATAAGTGGAATAATACGCCCCAGTATTCAAATCAAAAGCGCAGGAGGGGAATCCTTCAATTGTTCCCTGAACCTCGGCGCCGGAGGTGTAATTCCAAAGGACGAGCGCTCCGCCTGTATCTGCAACCCCATCATCCTGGGCATCATCATCCGAATCCCATAACTCACCCGCACCACGACCGCTCAGGGCACTGCCGACATTATATGTTATTCCGCTTCCTGAATTAGGAATATTAGCTGTAAGGGTTAATATAGTATTACTGACTGGGTCACTGCTTACCTCATAAGTCCCCATATTTGCACCTTGCCCTATCCTCAAAATATCACCCGCTTTTACACCTTTAGTAACAAATGCCGCGGTTGTAGATGTTACCTCATTAGAATCACTTATAGTAATCAGGTCATATCCGCTTCCTTTCGTGTAGAAACGGTCATCAAATCGGATAACAGAACTTGCGCCAGTTGCAGAGACATTGTAGCCGTTAGTAATGGTATCAAACCAACAGCCCGGGCAATCAAGATTAAGGTTAGACGTCGCAATAGACAAGAAGCAAGATGAAGTTGTGCCCAGATGGCTATAGAACCGCACATTACTCAGATTCTGTATTGTGGCGGTGGACTGGATGTCTATACCGCCGGACTGGGTGCTTGAGACCGTCACACCATTAAAGTCAATTTTACCAGCGACGATGAAGTAGAACCTATCCGTCCCCGGCGCAGGGGTGGTTATTACCGCAGAATTACCCGCATTGAATCTACCTTGAACTACACCGGTATTGACACTTAAATTCGCGCCTGCGCCCATCGTGAGTTGAGCATTGGTAAGGGTGTAATTAGCCTGTGCTTTGATGGTAAGTATCCCATTAGCGGAAATATTCACTTGTTTTCCAGCCGGCGTAGTTACGGTTACAGGCACGGTGCCGTCGCCTATCTCTAATGTCTTGAGCGTCCGGCTGTAGAAATTGCTGTTGACACCTAAAAGGATAACCTTGCCGGCTGATTGGCTGACACCACCTGTTGCTGAATTATCCAGGAAATTGGATTTACCTCTGAGAACCGCACCGGCGTTGGAGATATTTACTTTACCGCCGGTCGCACCACCGTCAATCGTCAGGTTACCATTCACGGTTAGCTGGTACCCTGCGCTCATATTAAGCACACCAGCATTCTGGACAACCAGTGAAGCAATAACGGTTGTTTCATTAAGCGTCGGGTTATAGGACCGGGACTGGATTATAACATTACTACCCTCGCCGGGTTTAGATCCGGCGGACCAGTTAGTGCCGACATTCCAGTTGGTCTCGGAGCCGGCTGTTCCGCCTAACCACAGGATATCACCTATCCAGATAATACTGTTATTTGTCCCCTGCCATTCATAGGAATCACCGGCTCCATCACCGGACCAATTTGTAAAGTTGACGGTCGTAGAGCCAGAGGTATTAGCGGCAATAATATTGTTACCTGTGGTGGTTCCGAAGGAGGTATCAAAGGAGCAGTTATCAAAATTATAAGTAAATGTGCCAGAGGGGAACCCGATATAAATATGCCGGGCGCCGTTGCCCTGCCCGGTGCCTGATGGATCTTCTTCCACGAACTGGAAAGCAGCATAATCGATATCAATATTGGTATTTGATGCGGTCGACTGGATAGTGAGGCCGCCTTTTTTAGCGTATTCAAAGACGATGCCATTGATATCAATCCCGCCACCGGATTGGACGATGAAGTCATAGCGGGCACCCGTAACTGCCCGGGTAACTTTAGGATGATAAACAAACATCCCGGCTGGATTGGTCTGGAAGAATCCCTGAATATATATAATAGTATTATTAGCCATTTTCAGTTCACCCACTTGTGCCGAAGTATTTGAACCTTCAATAAGAAGTGTGGAATTGGCAAAGACAGTAAAATTTCCACCAACACTAAGCTTAGAATTGTTAATATCCAGTTGCCCGGTAGTGGATGCGTCACCAACTTCCAGGATAGACGCGACATCGTGTGTAAAACCAACACCAAGATTTAATGAACCGCCGGTATTTATCTTCAGGGTGCCGTCTATATCCAAACCATTGGCTGAAGAAACATCCGGTGAGACAGAACCGCAGATAATTAAGTGGCAGAAATCGGCAGTAGCCCGGTTGGCTTTGATGGCGGTATTGGCACCGGTGAGTTTAACAGTAGAATTAGCAAGAGTAAAGGCGCCCGTATCAAACCAGGAGCCGCTACATTCAATCATCCCGCTGCCGGAAATACCAAAATTTATATTGCCGGTATTGGTAAAAGTCACGCATTTAAGCCCTTGAGTTACGGCAATAGAAGCGCTAACATTGAGCGTACCGGCATTGGTGCAACTATCACTTACTGTTACTTTACCGGTTGAAGTGTTAAGGGTTCCTGTAATAACAAGTGTTCCACCGACTGTATGAGCGGTATTAGCATTAAGAGTTAATTGTGAGCCGGCACTGATAAGTAAATTACTTCCAACTTCTAAATCCTTGCCGGTGGTAACTTGAACTGATGGCGTGGCTATGCCATCACCAATCGTCAGTTTATAAAACTTATTGTTACCTGTACCAACGTCGGTATTAATGGTCTGATTTATACCGGTAAATATGATGGTAGCAGAACCAGCGATAAAAGTCCCTGCGGAATCATTCCAGTTCCCACCGACCCGATGGGTAAAACCTCCTGGAGTGAAAATACCTGTAATGGTCACATTGCCTGATACATCAAGATTATTCTGGGCAGTATAGTTGCCGTTTATCTGAAGATTATAAAAATCTGAAGAGCCTGATGTCGTAATAGTCTTATTAATACCACTTAAAGTAGCTGTAGAATACCCTGGGTTAACTGTGCCGGTATCGTTCCAGTTGCCTGATACCGTAATCTGGCTGGCAGTAGTTGAACCACAGTCAAGCAATCCAGTTGCCGTGTTAGTAAAAGCACCGCAACCTAATATTGAAACTTGGTCCATATCCACCGTTCCGCTGTTAACCAATCCATCCGTTATCTCCAGTGTCCCGGTTGTTAAATCTATCTTCCCGCCGCTCTCTATCGTCACACTCCCGCTCACACTGTGTCCGGTATTACTGTTTAAATTCAAAGTGCTCCCGCTTTTTACGGTTAGATTATTAGTTACTTTCAGGTTGCCATTCATTACTACTGTCGGCGCCTTTACCCCATCCCCGATATTCAGTTTATAGAAATTATTGCTATTCTGCGTTATTGCCTGCGATACGCCATCCAATGTAATCTGTGAAAGCTGCGGCTTAAATTCACAATTAGCAATTCCAAATTCACAATCTCCGGCTATGGTATGACTCCAACCCGCATTGGACGGGTCGGCCTTAAAGATACCCGATGTCACCGTAAAGTTACCGTCCACATTTATCCCGTTTGCCCCGGCATTTGCCGTATAACTCACGATCCCTGAGTATTTGTCTATCTGCAGATGATTATAATTAAGTGCCGGTATGGCCTGGTCTGCAGTCTGGCTGTCAAAAATGATTGTGCCGCTTCCGGCTTTTAATACGGCCGGTCCAAAGGTTGCCCCGCTGAA